>NZ_JBFAVI010000024.1:0-60349 GCF_040679695.1 Micromonospora sp. NPDC052213 | reverse complement strand
CGCCGCCGTCCCCGGCCGCGCCCGGGTGGTCCCCGGGCGGCGCGCCGTCCAGCAGGCGGTGCACGCCGTCGAGCATGTCCGCCCGCAGCACCTCGTCCGGCACGTCGGTGAAGAAGACGACCGGGTCGCTGCACATGGCGACCGCCTGCACCGCCCGGACCCGCTCCCGCCGCCCGGCGTCGGGCCCGGCGATGAGGTCGTTGGCCCGCATCGCGATCCGCATCAGGCGGTGGTACGTGTCGCCGCGCGTGATGAGGGCGATGTCGTGGAAGAGCATGCCGAGCGGGCGGCGGTGGAGCAGCATGGTGTCCACCCAGCCCTCCAGGACCGTCCGGCGGGCCCGCTCGGCCGGCCCCGCCTCGGCCGCGTCCAGCAGCCCCTCCAGGTCGGCGACCAGCGGCTCGATCAGGGCCGTGAGCAGGTGCTCCTTGGTGGGGAAGTGGTAGAGGATCGCGGCCTTGGTCAGCCGCAGCCGCTCGCCGATCTGGCGCAGCGAGGTGCGCTGGTAGCCGTGCTCGGCGAACAGGTCGAGCGCGGCGCGCAGGATCCGGGTGCGCGTGTCGTCGGGTGCCTCGACGGTCATGCCGGCAAGCGTAGCCGCGTCTGACCGGTGGGTGACACCATCGTTGATTCGGCTGACCGTCGGTCAGTACAGTGGGGACGGTCGGCACCGCCAGTGGCAGGAGGGGTCATGCCCGTCATCTCCATCGACAACCTCGTCAAGACGTTCGGCAGCGTCCGGGCGCTCGACGGACTGGACCTGCGGGTCGAGGCGGGGGAGGTGCACGGTTTCCTCGGCCCCAACGGCTCCGGCAAGTCCACCACCATCCGGATCCTGCTCGGCCTGCTGCGCCGCGACGCGGGCGACGTGCGGGTGTTCGACGCCGACCCGTGGCGGGAGGCGGTCGCCCTGCACCGCCGGCTGGCGTACGTGCCGGGCGACGTGAACCTGTGGCCGAACCTCTCCGGCGGCGAGGCGATCGACCTGTTCGGCAAGCTGCGCGGCGGGCTCGACCGGCGCCGCCGCGACGCCCTGCTGGAGCGCTTCGACCTCGACCCGACGCGCAAGTGCCGCACCTACTCCAAGGGCAACCGGCAGAAGGTGGCCATCGTCGCGGCCTTCGCGTCCGACGTCGAGCTCTACGTGCTCGACGAGCCGACCTCCGGGCTGGACCCGCTGATGGAGGCCGTGTTCCAGGACGAGGTCCGCCAGCTCAAGCGCGACGGCGCCACCGTGCTGCTCTCCAGCCACGTGTTGGCCGAGGTCGAGGCGCTCTGCGACCGGGTCAGCATCATCCGCGAGGGCCGGGCCGTCGAGTCCGGCACCCTCGCCGAGCTGCGCCACCTCACGCGTACGGCGGTCACGGTCGAGACCGCGCGGCCGGCGACCGGCCTGGCGGCCCTGCCGGGCGTCCACGAGGTGCGCGAGGTCGACGGCCGCATCCACCTGGAGATCGAGCCCGCCCACCTCGACGAGCTGCTCGGGCACCTCGTCCGCTTCGGCGTCCGCGCCCTGACCAGCGCCCCGCCCACCCTGGAGGAGCTGTTCCTGCGCCACTACGGCGACGAGCGCGCGGCCGTGGCCGCCAACGGTCACCGGGCGGGCGCCGCGCGGCAGGCGGGCGCCCGATGAGCGCGTTCACCGGCACCGGGCGGCTCGCCCGGCTCGTGCTGCGCCGCGACCGGCTCCGGCTCGCAGTCTGGGTGCTCGGCACGCCCCTGCTCGGCTACGCCCTCGCCGGGAGCGTCAAGGAGTTCTACCCGGACGAGGCGTCCCGGGTCGGGTACGCCACCACGTCGGCGTCCAGCCTGGTCGCCCGCGCGTTCAACGGCCCCATCGCCGGCACCGAACTCGGCGCGGTGGTGGTCGCCGAGACGTACGTGACGCTGGCCCTGCTCGCCGCGCTGCTGAGCACCTTCGCGGTGGTCCGGCACACCCGGCAGAACGAGGAGACCGGCCGGGCGGAGCTGCTGGGCGCCTCCGTCGTCGGCCGGTACGCGCTGCTCACCGCCGCCCTGCTGGTCGTCGTCGCGGCGAACGTGCTGGCCGCGGCCCTGCTCGCCGTCGTCCTGGCCGGCGCCGGCCTGCCGCTCGCGGGGTCCGTCGCGGCGGCGGCCGCCGTCGGCGGCGTCGGGGTGGCCTTCACCGGCGTCGCCGCGGTCACCGCCCAGGTGTCGGTCACCTCCCGGGGCGCCAACGCGCTCGCCGCCGCGACCGTCGGGGTCGCCTTCCTGCTCCGCGCTGCCGGCGACGTGCTCGGCGAGCAGACCGACGGCGGCGTGCGCGTGGTCAGCGCCTGGCCGTCCTGGCTCTCCCCGCTCGGCTGGGGCAACCAGGTCCGCGCGTTCGGCGGCGAGCGGTGGTGGGTGCTCGCGCTGCCCGTCGCGCTGCTGGTCGTCGGCGTGGCGCTCGCCTACGCC
Source organism: Micromonospora sp. NPDC052213 (assembly GCF_040679695.1). Taxonomy (NCBI): domain Bacteria; kingdom Bacillati; phylum Actinomycetota; class Actinomycetes; order Micromonosporales; family Micromonosporaceae; genus Micromonospora; species Micromonospora sp. NPDC052213. The sequence continues at coordinate 57,928 of NZ_JBFAVI010000024.1, read as the reverse complement.
CTCGCCGAGCGGCGGGACGTCGGCGCGGGGCTCGTCGCGCCCCGACGGGGGCCGGCGGCGGCCTCGCCCCGGCTGCTCAGCCCCGCCGGGCTGGCCTGGCGGTTGCAGCGCGGCGCGCTGCTCGGCTGGGCGATCGGGGTGGCGGTGCTCGGGCTCTCGATGGGCATCGCCGGGGACGAGTTCAACGCCATGATCGAGGAGAACCCGGCCGCCGCCGAGGCGATCAGCGCGATGGGCGGTGGCGCGAAACTGATCGACGCGTACCTGGCGGCGATGCTGGGGCTGTTCGCGCTGACCATCGGGGCGTACGTCGTGCAGGCGCTGCTGCGCACGCGCGGCGACGAGGCCGGCGGCCCGCTGGAGGCGATCCTGGCCACGGCCGTCAGCCGCACCCGCTGGCTGACCACCCAGGTGGTCGCCGCCACGCTCGGCGCGCTCGCCCTGGTGCTGCTGGGCGGCCTCACCACCGGGCTCGGCTACGGCCTGGTCACCGGCGACCCGCTCGGGAAGACCGCCGAGCTGGGCGGGGCGGCGCTGGTGCGGCTGCCGGCCCTGCTGGTGGTGGTCGGGGTGGTGACGGCGCTGTTCGGGCTGCTGCCCCGCTGGTCGGTGGCGCTGTCCTGGGCGGCGCTGATCGGGTTCCTGCTGCTCGGGCAGCTCGGCGCGGTGCTCGACCTGCCGCAGGCGGCGCTGAACCTGTCCCCGTACACGCACGTGCCGTCGGTGCCGGCGGTCGACCTGGCGGCGCTGCCGCTGGTCGTGCTGACGGGGGTGGCGGTGGTGCTGCTGGCGGCCGGCGTGGCCGGCTTCCGCCGCCGCGACGTCCCGAGCTGACCCTGTGCGGAAACGCCCTCGAAGAAAGCGGGGCGTCCGGAGGTGTTCCCCGGTTCGGGCGGGCGGGGGCACCTCCGGACGCCCCGCGGTCGGCGGGCCGGCGGACGGTCAGCCCAGCTCGGCGAGGACCTTCCCGACCACGGCGTCGGTGGCCAGGCCGTACCTGTCGTGCAGCGTCGGCAGGGCACCGGCGGCCAGGAACTCGTCCGGCAGCGCGACCGGCACGACCCGCCTGCCGAGCCCGGCCCGGACCACGGCCGAGGCGACCGTCTCGAAGAGCCCGCCGACCACCGTGTGGTTCTCCAGCGTGAGCACCAGCCGGTCGCTGTCGACCTCGGCCAGGACGGTCTCGCTGTCGAACGGCTTGATCGTCGGCGTGTGGACGACCGCCACGTCGACCCGGTGCCGGGCCAGCCGCTCCGCGGCCTGCAACGCCCGCATCGTCATCAGGCCGCTGGAGACGAGCACCACGTCGGCGCCGCCGCGCAGCACGGCCGCCTTGCCGAGCCGGAACGTGTAGTCGTACTCGTCGAGGACCGTCGGCACCTTGCCGCGCAGCAGGCGCAGGTAGGTCGGCCCGTCGCTCGCGGCGAGCTGGGGCACCGCCTGCGCGATGTCGACCGAGTCGCACGGGTCGACGATGGTCAGGTTCGGCATGCCCCGGAAGATCGCGATGTCCTCGGTCGCCTGGTGGCTGGGGCCGTACCCGGTGGTGAGGCCGGGCAGGCCCCCGACGATGTTGACGTTCAGGTTCGGCTCGGCGATGTCCAGGCAGAGGAAGTCGTACGCCCGCCGCGCGGCGAACACCGCGTACGTCGAGGCGAACGGCACCAGGCCGACCTCGGCCATGCCCGCCGCCGCCCCCAGCAGCAGCTGCTCGGCCATGCCCATCTGGAAGAACCGCTCCGGGTGGGCCTTGGCGAAGATGTGCATGTCGGTGTACTTGCCCAGGTCGGCGGTGAGCCCGACGACCCGCTGGTCCTGCTCGGCGAGGGCGGCCAGGGCGTGGCCGAAGGGCGCGTCCGCGGTCTTCTGCCCGGGGTCGGCGAAGGACGCGATCATCGCCGACGTGGTGAGTCGCTTCGGTGCCGTCGCGCTGGTCATCGTGCCTCTCCTGCCTGGTGTCCTGCCGTCAACTGCTGGCGGCACAGCTCCCACTCGTCCGCGTCGATCCGCATGAAGTGGGCCTTCTCGCGGGTCTCCAGCAGCGGCACGCCGCGCCCGATCCGGGTGTCGCAGAGGATCACCGAGGGGCGTCCGTGCGACTCGGCCTGCGCGGCGACCGCGTCGAAGGCCGCCAGCAGCGCCTCGACGTCGTTGCCGTCGACCCGCTGCGTGAACCAGCCCGACGCCGCCCACTTCTGCTCGGCCGGCTCGATCTGGAGCACGGACTCCGTCCTGCCGTCGGCTTGGAGGGCGTTCATGTCGACCAGCGCGGTCAGACGGCCCAGCCGGTGGTGTGCCGCGCCCATGGCGGCCTCCCACGTCGAGCCCTCGTTCAGCTCGCCGTCGGAGAGGAAGTTGACGACCCGGGCCGCCCGGCCCTGGTGGCGCAGGCCGAGCGCCATGCCCACGGCGACGGTCAGCCCGTGCCCCAGCGAGCCGCCCGAGATCTCCATCCCCGGGGTGTACGAGGCCATGCCGGACATCGGCAGGCGCGAGCCGTCCGAGCCGTACGTCTGCAACTCCTCGACGGGCACCACGCCCGCCTCGGCGAGGGCGGCGTAGAGCGCGATGGCGTAGTGGCCGGTGGAGAGCAGGAACCGGTCCCGGTCCGGCCAGTGCACGTCGTCGGGCCGGTGCCGCAGCTGGTCGACGTAGACGGTGGCCAGCAGGTCGGCGGCGCCGAGCGCCTGCCCGACGTAGCCCTGCCCCTGTGCCTCGCCCATGTCGAGGATGTGGTGCCGCATCCGGTACGCCGCCTCGCGCACCCGCGCGGCCCGGGCCGGCAGGGCGAGCCGGGTCTCGGATCGCGGTTCGCTGATGGTGGTCACGTCGTTCACGTCCTTCGGATCAGACGAGGGCTGGCTGGGACTTGGCCGGTGTGGCCTGAGGGTCGCCGACCTTGGCCGGTGCGGTTTCGGGCGTGAAGGCGGCGGCGGCCGTGGAGACGACGCCGAGCAGCATGAACAGCACCGCCGGCCCGATCCAGCCGATCCAGCCGTAGAGGGCGGTCGCCCCGAAGGGCAGCAGCCCGGCGACCAGGGAGGCCCCGTTGTAGCCCAGCGAGATGCCCGAGGACCGGACGTCGCGGGGGAACTGCTCGGAGAACCAGGACGACTCGACGGCGAAGATCGGGTCGTGGCTCAGCAGCAGCCCCAGGGCCACCGCGACGATCACCATGATGACCGCCCCGGTGTTGATCAGCAGGAACATCGGGATGCCGAAGGCGATGGTGAAGACGGATCCGATCAGGAAGACCGGCTTGCGCCCGACGCGGTCGGAGAGCGCGCCGAAGAGCAGGTGGCTGCCGAGGCCGAGGGCGGAGCCGACCATGGTGCCGATCAGCACGTTCTGCTTGTCGGTCAGCTCGGCCAGCACGACGTACGAGAGCATGAAGCTGGTGGTGACGTAGTAGCCGCCGGTCTCCGCCAGGCGCAGCGTGACGATCTTGAGGATGACCCGCCAGTCCCGCCGGATCACCTCCAGCGCCGGGGCCTTGCGGATCTCGTTGTTCGCCTTCATCTCGGTGAAGTCGGGGGACTCGGCGACCCGCATCCGGATGAACAGGCCGACGGCGACCATCACGATGGAGAACAGGAACGGCGCGCGCCACACCCAGCTGCCCTCGAACAGCGCCTCGCTGAGCAGGAAGGCGCCGTTGGCCAGCAGCAGCCCGGCGGGAATGCCGATCTGCGGCACCGCGCCGAAGAAGCCGCGGCGCCGGGCGGGGGCGTGCTCGACGGCCATCAGGACCGCGCCGCCCCACTCGGCGCCGAAGCCGATGCCCTGGACGATCCGCAGCAGGATCAGCAGGATCGGCGCGATCACGCCCGCCTGGGCGTACGTCGGCAGCACGCCGACCAGGACGGTCGCCACGCCCATGACGACCAGCGACCACATCAGAATGGTCTTGCGGCCCAGCCGGTCACCGTAGTGCCCGGCGAGGTAGCCGCCGAGCGGGCGGAAGAGGAAGCCGATGGCCAGCGTCGCGAACGACGCGAGCACGCCGACGAGCTTCTCCTCGGTGTGGAAGAAGACCGTGCCGAAGTACGCCGCCGAGGCGGTGCCGTAGATGAAGAAGTCGTAGCTCTCGACGGCCGTGCCGATCATCGAGGCGAAGGAAACCTTGCCGGGGTTGTCCGGGCGTGTGGCCACGCCGGTGGCAGCACTCATTGTCCTGCTCCTTGCTGTTACCGATGGGGGTCGGTGGGGGACGGGTATGTCTCGATGACGCGCGAGTCGTCGCGCGTCGCCAGGCCGGCGTCGGCGGCCTGCTGGTAGCGCGCCCGGGCGATGTCCAGCAGCGGGGTGTCCGCATCGGCGGCACGGGCGGCGGCGGCCACGAGGCCGCTGTCCTTGACGAAGATGTTGATCGTGCTGGTGACCTCGACGTCGGTGCCCTGCAGCATCCGGGGCCCGCGGTCGGAGAGCATCCAGGAGCCGGCCGCGCCCTGCTCGACCAGGGAGAGCACCTGCTCCCGGTCGAGCCCGAGCCGCCCGGCCAGGGCGAGCGCCTCGGCCGCCGCCACGATGTGCACCGCGCAGAGGTGCTGGTTGACCACCTTGATCGCCTGGCCGTCGCCGACCGCCGCGCCGACCGGCCGGACGGTGCCGAACCGGTCGAGCACGACCCGGGCGGCGTCGACGTCGGCCGCGGCACCGGAGGCGAACAGGGTCAGCTCGCCGGTGCGGGCCCGCGCCACCCCGCCGGTCACGGGCACGTCGACGACCCGCGCACCGGCCGCCGAGAGCCGGTCGGCCTCCTGGCGTACGGCGTCCGGGCCCACGGTGCTCATCACGATCCACCGCTGCCCGGTCAGGTCCGTGGCGACCGCCTCGGTGACCAGGTCCGCGAGCTGGGCGGGGGTGGCGACCATGACCACCACGAAGTCCGCTCGGGGCGCGGCGACGAACCGGTCGACGGCGGTCAGTCCGGCGGTCGCGGCCCGTTCCCGGGCGGCCGGCACCGGGTCCACGCCGGTCACGGGGTGGCCGGCGGCGACCAGGCGGCTCGCCATCGGCAGCCCGATGGCGCCGATGCCGACGAAGACGACGCTGGGGTTGCTCATCGCTGTCCCTCCGGTCCGGCGCCGGGTGGCGCCCTGTGCGGTCAGGCTGTTTTCGGGTAGCAGCCACCCGGTGCGCGGCCGGGATCGCCGCGTCACGGGTGGGTGTGCGGTTCTGTGGGCGGTAGGCGTCGGGCCTACCGGCCGGGCCTACCGGCCGGGCTTTCCGTCCGGCGCACCGGCGTCCGGGGAGGCGGTGAGGGAGGACCAGACCGTGAAGTGCCGGCGCATCGCGATCCGGGCGCCCTCGCCGTCGCGCTCGCCGATCGCCTCCACGATCCCGTAGTGCACGGTGTCGATCACCCGGGTCTTGCCCGTCTGGAGGGGTTCCCGCTCGACGGCGCGCCGGCGGCGCTCGACCACCTCGCTGCGCAGCGCGTGGCTCAGGCCGTCGTGCAGCAGTGTGAAGATCGGGTTGTCGACGATCCGGTAGAGCCGGCGGTGGAACTCCACGTCCGCCTCCAGGGCGCGGTCGTCCTCACCGGCGGCGCTGGCCTGGACCATCTCGTCGACCAGGCCCCGCAGGGCGTCGACGTCGTCGGCCGTGGCCATCCGGGCGGCGGCCTCCGCGACCGACACCTCCAGCATCTCCCGCGCGGAGGTGAACTGGTCGTTGCTCAGGTGACCGAGCTGCCGGCAGAGGTCGAAGTAGAGCTGGATGAAGCTGGCGTCGGGCACGTCGAGGTAGGAGCCCCGGCCCTGCGTACGGTCGAGGAAGCCGAGGATCTCCAGCATCGACAGTTGCTCCCGCAGCGCGCCCCGGCTGACGTCCAGCGACGCGACCAGTTCGCGCTCGGTGGGCAGCCGGAGGCGGCCGGTCTGCGGCTCGGGGTTCGCCCGCTCGGCGAGGCTCTGCACCAGCAGCGCCAGGTCGGTGCCCATCCGCCCACCTCCGTGTGAGATTGGTCGTACCAATGCCCCGAGGTTATGTCGGCGTTACGTGCGCGTCAACAAATTGGTCCAACCTTTCTGTCTTGGGTGTGGGGCGGGGGTGCCCCGGCGCCACCGCCGGCCGAGGGTGGGTCGAACGCATGGAGTAGTCTGTCCGTGACTTGGGGTAGTTGCCGTTGGGGTCGGTTCGAGATGCCGGTGCAGAAGCACGATGCCCGTCCGGTGGCGCGGCCCTCGGGTCTGGTGCCACCGGCCGTCGCGCTCGACGGCGTGACGGAACTGCGGCTGCACGGGGTCGGGGGCACGACACCGGAGAACCTCCTCGCCGACGTGGCACCGCAACTCGTCTCCGGCGACGGGGTGGCCGGCTTCTTCCGCACCGCCGACGTCAAGGGGCGCCACGTCGAGGCGTACTCCTGGGGTGGGCTGACGTCGCGCAGCGCCACCCGCGCGCTGTGGTTGCTGCTGCTGCCGTTCACGCTGGTCAACGTCGCGGGCTGGATGTGCACGCCGACGGCGTGGCGTGGCGCGCTCCGGTTCCGGGTGCACCGCGCCGTGGTCCGCTGGGCGGCGCTGGGCCTGACGGTCAACCTGCTGCTGCTCGTCGCGATGACCACGATGGACGTCGTCGCCTACCAGTGCGGTGCCCGCGTCGCCTGCGCCGACCGGTGGTGGCTGCGGTGGCTGCACACGGACGTGTTCGTCGACCATCCGGCGCGGCGGGTCCTCGTCGGCGCCCTCGTGCCGTTGCTGGTCGCGATCGGGCTGCTGGCCCTCAGCGGCCGGTCGCTGTCCCGCTACGAGCGGGTGCCGCCGCCGCAACGGGGTGAGTCGCCGCGGGCGATGAGCGACGTGACGCCCGCCCGGCCCGGGGTGGGCCTGACCGACCCCGACTTCTGGAACGGCGGCGGCAGCGTCGCCCGGCTCGCGCTGCTGCACCTGGGCGCGGCCTGCGGCTTCGTCGGCTGGATCACCGCGTACACCGCCCGGTCGATCCCCCTGGCGGCGGGTGTGGCGCCGGCGTACGACGGACTGGCGACCCTGGTGACCTGGCTCGCGGCGGCGGCCGGCCTGGGCGCGGTGCTCCTGCTGACGCCGGCCCGGATCGGGCGGGCGGCGGCGCTCTCCGTCACCGGTCTCGGCCTGCTGGCGGTGACCGGGGCGGTGGTCGTCGCGCTGGCACAGCCGGCGGTCGCCCCGCCCGGGGCCGACCGGTGGGCGCCGCTGCCGGGCATGCAGACGGCGGTGGACTGGACGTACGCCCTCTGCCTCGGCGCGACGGCGGCCGTGCTCGCGTCTGCCGCCGTCAACGGCCACCGGCGCGGGGCGTTCCGCTACGCCGGCCCGTTCGCGCTGACCGTGCTGGCGGCGGTGGTGCTCAACGCGGTCGGGGTCGGCACGATGATCCGCGTCGCCGACCTGCTCGGCACGGTCTCCAACCCCGGCACCGGCGACGGCCGCCCCGACCGGCTCTACGTCTACGACATGGTCTACGCCCTCACGCCCTACCTGACGCTGCTGCCGATCGCGATCGTGGTGGGCTTCGCGCTGGTGCAGGCGGTGGTGCTGTGGCGGGCGGCCGGCCCCGACCGCCGCCGGCGCATCCACGACGAGTACGCCGCACTGTCGACACCGGATCCGCCGAGCGCCTGGGACGCGTCCGCCCTGAATGAGCCGGCGCGCCGCAACCGAGCATGGCCCGGCGGCTGGACGGCCCGGATCGCCCGGGGCCGGCAGTTGGCCGTGCTGGCCCGGGACGTCGACCTGCTGTTCAGCCTCCTGACCGTCGCCGCCCTCGCCGTCTTCGGGTACGTGCTGGTCACCGCCGTGGTCCACCACTCGCTGCCGTGGGCGCCGCGCGGCGCGCTCACCGTGTCGACCTGGCTCGCCGCCGGGGCGCCGGTGGCGGTGCTGACCCTGATGCTGCGGGGCTGGCGCGGGCTGGCGGACCGCCGCCACCTCGGCGTGCTGTGGGACATCGGCACCTTCTGGCCCCGCGCCTACCATCCGCTCGCCCCGCCGTCGTACACCGAACGCGCCGTGCCGGACCTGCAACGCCGGCTGTGGCGCGTCCACGACCACGGCGGCGCGGTGGTGCTGGCCGCGCACAGCCAGGGCACCGTCATGGCGGTCGCCGCGCTCCTGCAGGAGAAGAGCCGGCCGCAGCACGAGGGCCGGCCCGCCGGTCACGTCGCGCTGGTCACCTTCGGCAGCCCGCTGACCAAGCTGTACGCGTGGGGCTTCCCCGCCTACTTCGCCGACGGCGCGCTGGGCGCGGACCGGCCCACGGTATGGCGGTGGCGGAACTTCTACTACGAGACCGACTTCATCGGCGGCCCGATCTTCCCGGACGACCCGGCGAACGAGGTCGACCAGATGCTCACCGACCCACCGACCGCCTGGTACGTGCACGGCCAGCAGCCACCCGTCCTCGGCCGTCACTCCGGCTACTGGACCGACCCCCGCGTCTGGGACCTGGTCGACCGCTACGCCGAGGAGTTGCCGCTGCCCGGGAGCCCGCCGCCCGCCCGCTGACCCGCGGCGAACGGGGGTTCCCGCCACCTGCTGACCTGCCCCTAGGATCGTCCGCATGCAGGAGGGCCGGTGGACGACGATCACGCCGTCGCAGTTCACGCACGAGCGGGAGGCGCTGGCGCACGTCCAGGCGCTGTTGCCCGACACCGAGCCCTACCGCGCCTGGTCGAACTTCACCTTCACCGCCCAGACCGGCCACCCCTACGAGGTCGACCTGCTGGTGGCCGGCCCGGGCGGTCTCTACCTGATCGAGATCAAGAGCCTCAACGGCGAGCTCACCTCCAGCGGCTCCAACTGGATCCTGCGCGGCCCCAGCGGCACCCGTACGTTCGACAACCCGCTGCACCTGGCGGACCTCAAGGCCAAGAAGCTCAAGTCCCTGCTCCAGGTGGCGGCGACGCAGCGCAAGGGCACACCCGTCAAGATCCCGTTCGTGCAGGCGGCGGTCTTCCTCTCGAAGCCCGGCCTGATCGTCAAACTCGCCGAGCATCACCTGCACGGCATCCACGGTCCCGAGCCGGCCCCCGGCCACCAGCCCGGCCCGCTGCCCACCGTCGGCACACTGCTCACGCGCCCGCCGCAGGACGAGCGACAGCGGGTCACCAAGGAGACGTCGGCCGCGCTGCCGGAGCTGCTCAAGGCCGTCGGCATCGCCCGCAGCCGCAAGCACTACCAGATCGGGTCGTGGGAGCTGGACACCCGCCCGTTCGACCTGGGCCCGACGTGGCAGGACCATCACGCCCGCCACCGCGAGCTGGAACGCGAGCACCGGCGGATCCGTATCTACCTGGTCGAACGCAACGCCGTGCAGACCGAGCGGGCCAGCATCGAACGCGCCGCGAAACGCGAGATGACCGTCCTGCACGGCATCAACCACCCGGGCATCGTGCGGGTCGACTCGATGGAGTCGCACGAGGCCGGACCGGCACTGATCTTCCGGTACGACCCCCGCTCGATCCGGCTGGACCACTACATGGCCCAGTACGGCGACCGCCTCGACGCGCTGAGCCGGCTCGCCATGATCCGTCAGCTCGCCGAGACCGTGGCGTACGCGCACCGCCGGCGGTTGCACCACCGGGCCCTGTCCGCCCGCAGCGTGCTGGTCAGCCCGGGGCGCCGGCGCCGGGGCGGCAGCGAGGACGAGGCCTGGCTGACCCCGCAACTGCAGCTCAGCGACTGGCAGGCGGCGACCCGGGGCACCGACACCGCCGGTGGTAGCAGCGGCGACCCGGTGACCCACTCCTCGCACGCCGCCTCACACATCGAGCGTTCCGCCGAGGCGTATCTCGCACCCGAGTTGACCGCCCCGAACCCCGACGCGGTCGCGATGGACGTCTTCGGGCTGGGTGCCCTCGCGTACCTGATCCTGACCGGCGAACCGCCGGCGGCGAAGCGCCCCGAGCTGCTCTCCCGGCTGGCCCGCGACAACGGGCTGCGGGCCACTGCCGTGGCCGACGGGATCAGCCTCTTCGCCGACGAGCTGATCCAGGCGGCCACCGCCCCGGTGCCGACCCAGCGGCTCACCACCGTCGCCGAGTTCGTCGAGATGCTGCAGGTGGTCGAGGACGAGCTGACCGCCCCGCCGCCCGCCTCGGTGCATCCCGAGGAGCCGGAGCCCGAGCAGGTCGACCCGCTGGAGGCGCGCGGCGGCGACCGGGTCGGCGAATGGACGATCAAGAAGAGCCTGGGCACCGGCTCGACGTGCCGGGCGTTCCTCGCGCACAACGACCGCACCGGCAAGGACGAGGTGCTCAAGGTCGGCCTCTCCGACGAGAAGGGCGCCCGGCTGGCCCACGAGGCCCGGGTGCTCGGCCCGCTCACCGACTCCCGGGTGATCCGACTGGCCCGGCCCGAGCCGCTGCAGCTCGGCAACCGCACCGTCGTGGTGCTGGAGCACGCCGGCGAGCTGACCCTGGCCCGCAAGCTGCGCGACGACGGCCGGCTCACGGTCGACGAGCTGGAGACCTACAGCGACTACCTCTTCGGTGCCCTCGACTACCTGGAGGGCGAGGGCGTCTACCACCGTGACATCAAGCCCGACAACATCGCCATCCGGATCCGCCCCAACCGCACCCGGCAGCTGGTGCTCTTCGACTTCTCCCTGGCCGGCGTCTCGGTCAAGGAGATCGCCGCCGGCACCCCCCGCTACCTGGACCCGTTTCTGGGCGCCGCCAACCGCACGGTCTACGACAAGCACGCCGAGTGGTACGCCCTCGCGGTCACCCTGCACGAGATGGCCTCCGGGGAGCTGCCGGTCTGGGGCGACGGCGGCACGGAGCCGCAGCTCACCGAGGGACCGCCGGTGCTGGCCGTGGAGGCGTTCGACCCGGCGATCCGCGACGATCTGGTCGACTTCTTCCATCAGGCTCTGCACCGCAACCACCGCGAGCGGTTCGCCTCGCTCAAGGACATGCGCGACGCCTGGCACCAGGTGTTCCGCCGCTCCGACGCGAGCGCCCCCGTCGGCACCGACCACCCGGAGATCGAGGCCGACGAGCCGGACGAGAAGGCCGCCGAGGCGGCCCGCGACGAGGCCGCGACCAAGGCGACCCGGGCCACCGCGCTGGAGGCCGCCGGCCTCACCCCACGCGCCGTCTCCGCAGCCCACCGGCTGGAGGCCACCACCGTCGGCGAGCTGCTCACCGTGGCGAACAGGCTCGCCACCCTCCCCGGCCTCGGCGCGCGGACCCGCAAGGAGCTCCAGCGCCGGGTCAAGGAGTGGCGAAACCGGCTGGGGGAGCGGGAGACCATCCCCACCACCCCCGCCGCCCGCAGGGCGGCCAGCGCCGAGGTGGCCACCGAGACCGCCGACAGCCACGGCGACGCCGATTTGGTACGCGTCGGCCTGGACGCGATCGTCACGCTGCTGCTACCGGCGAAGAACGGCCGCAACGGCACCGAGATCGAGGGCACCCGACTGCTGCTGCACCTGCCCGACGAGTCCGGCGCGCTGCCGGCGCTGCCGCCCTGGCCGCAGCAGCCGCAGGTCGCCGCCGCGCTGGGCGTCACCTCCGGCCGGGTCGCGCAGATCCTCGGCAAGCAGCGCAAACGCTGGCACGACATTCCCGTTGTCGGCAGCGTGCGTACGCAGATCATCGAGCTGCTGCGCGGCGGCGGCCGGGTGATGGGGGTCGGCGAGCTGGCCACGGCGCTGCTCGGCAGCCGTGGCTCGGTGCGCACCGGCGATGCGCTGCGCCGGGCGGTGGCGCTCGCCGCGGTGCGGGCCGCCGTGGAGGTCGACGCCCTCGCCGACGAGCCGCGCCTGCTGCTGCGCCGGCATGGCGAGCGGCTGCTGGTGGCCCTCGAGGCGGGCGAGGACGACGCCCCGGACACCCCGGCCGCGCCGGCCCTGCTCGACTACGCCGACGCGCTCGGCAAGGCCGCCGACAGGCTCGCCGCCAGCGAGGTGCTCCCGAGCCCGGCGACCGTGCTGCGTACCCTCGCGGCGGTGACCGCGCCCGGCGGGGCGGCCGACGCGATCGACGATCGGCGTCGGGTGCTGCTCGCCGCCGTGGCCTCGGAGCGGGCCGCCGCGACCGCGCGGCTGGAGCTTTACCCGCGCGACCTCGACCCGGTCCGGGCGCTGCGGCTGGCCCAGGCGGGCGTGGTGCCCCCGGCGACCGGGCCCGACGCGCGGCGCGGGCTCACCCCGACGCAGGTCGCCGACCGGGTGGCCGCGCGGTTCCCGGAGCTGGATCCGCTGCCGCCGCACCCCAAACTGGACCGGCTGCTCGCCGAAGCCGGCTTCGAGCTGCGCTGGGACCGCGACCGGTACGTCCCGCCGCCGCCTCGCAACGCCTCGTCCTCGATGTCGATCGTGCAGCGCCGCCCGTCGGCGACGGCCGCGCCGAGCCGGTGGACGGCCGAGTCGCCGGAGCTGGCGGCGGCGATGCGGGCAGAGGAGCGGCTGACGGGGGCCAGGTCCGCCGGCGGCTTCCGGGCCCTGACGGTACGCCTCAACCGGTACGCCCCGGCCCGGGAGGAACTGGTCCGGCGCTTCGACGCCCGGCCGGTGAATGTGGCGGCCCGCTTCCTGGACCACCTGCACGCCCTGGTCGACGCCCGCCCGAAGCCGACCTGGGAGACCGTGCTCGGCGCGGACGTCGCGGAGCCCGGCTCCCGGGCGGCGATCAAGCTGGGCGAGTACGTGGAACAGGCGTGGCAGCTCGCCGCGCCCGAACTGCGCGCGGAGTTGCGGGCCGGCGAGGGGCCGGTGCTGCTGCACGACGCGGCGGTGTTGGCGCGGTACCGGGCGGTGGACCGGATCTACGAGCTGGTTGACGCGGCGCGTGGCGGGGCGGGCGACGTGTGGCTGCTCTGCCCGATGGAGGACCCTTCGCTGCTGCCCAAGCTGGACGGTGTGGTGGTGCGGGTGGGCGACAACGAGTGGATCGCCCTACCGGACGCCTGGGTCGTCAACGCCCACCGCAGCGCAGTCACCGCCTGAGGCACGGCCGTCCGCCGTAGGCTCGACGCTCCGGGCCACGTCGTTGCCGGGCGCCTGAAAGGTCGTGCCCGTGTAGGCAGGGGCCTCGTGCGCGAGGGCTTCCATGTTCTCCGGCGCGCGGGCGACGGCGAGGGCCGGGGAGCCGTGCAGCCCCCACACGCCGGCCTCGACCCAGCAGAGCTGGCGGTACTTACCCGGCGCCATGGCCTGCGAGCCGAAGTCCCAGCCGACGGCTGACACGGGCTTGCCGCCGAACTGCCGTCGGGCCCGTTCGCGGTAGGCGTCCCTGGTGACTGTCGCGGGATGCAGGAAGGACAGGTCGAACCCGTTCTCGGCGAGCCCGAACGCGGCCAGGCCGAAGAGCATGGTGCACTCGATCCCGCTGTCGGCGCAGTAGTCCGCGATGCGGGCCGCACCGTGCAACGCGCCGGCGTACGACAGCACGTACAGGCGGCGGACCGGGTGGAACCGCCGGTATTCCCGCAGCGCCGCCACGATCGTCGCGCCGGAGGCGACCGTGTCGCCGATCAGCAGCGTCGAGCCGCCGGCGTCGAAACGCGCGTAGGACACCTCGACTGTGGCGTCGTCCGGGGCCACGGCCACCCTGCTCGTGGAGACCAGGTTCGCCGGCAGGTTCCGGCCGGCCTCCAGGGCGACCGCCTCCGCGAGTTGGTAGACCAGGCCCTTGCTCAGGATGACCAGCTCGGCGATGTCGGTGCCGTCGATTTCGTCCCGGATGTGCCGGACGAACTCCCGGCTGCCGGCGAGGCAGGCCCGCCGGAACGGCAGGTCCGTCAGGTTGCGGTCGAACAGCAGCGCTTCCAGGTGCCGGTTGTGCACCAGGTGGAGACCGGTCACACCGGTCCTGGCGCCGATCGGCTCGACGGCGCTGGACCCCGTGTCCTCGATCATGCCGTCGTGCTGGGCACTCGCGACCCGCAGGCCCTGATCCTTCGTAGCGCGTCGAGCATCGGCCTGTCGATGTCGAGCACGTTGTTCTCGTATTCGTCGAGCGCGGCGGACAACCAGGCAGGGCGAGGTTGGGCCGCCTTGGGGCGCTCGGCCAGCGACACGAGGGCACGACCGGCGGTGGCGAAGTCGTCGACCACCTCGGTGGCGAGCGCCGCCACGTGCGGGTGCACGTAGTCGGTCACCCGCACACCGCGATACTCCAGGACGTCGCTGCGGTACTGCGAATTGCGGGGAGCGACCACGACCACCGGCGTTCCCAACGTGACCGCCGCCGCCATCTCCACCCCGATGCCGATGCCGCGGCGTACCCGTGCGTCGACGACGACCGCCGTCGCCACCATCACCTGGTACATGTCCCGGCCGAACTGGCCCAGCGTGTTGCCCGCGTCCGGTATCGGGTCGTCGGGGTTGAGGAAGACGACGTCGCAGGGAGCAGCGCCGCCCGCGACCTCCTCCCGCTCCACATCCGTCCAGCAGAGACGTTGCTGGTCGCCAGCCCCTTTAATGATCGATCCGGAACAGTAAACGGAAATCACCATCATCGTGCCCTTCGGTCGGGATCCGTCTGGTTCAACGTGACATCGAGCTTGCTGGCGACGACGGACACCACGGTGTGTGCCTGCTGCACGGTCGCCGCGTTCTGGAACTTGATGCGCTTCCGCCCTCGGATAACCGCCTCGCGGAGCCGCGCCCGGAGCACCGGGTGTTGCGTGGCGGTGGCGACGGCGCCGAACTCGGCGGTGGAGCGCAGGGAGAGCAGGTCGCGCCAGCGGGCGCCGCGGTGGACGAATTCGTGGATGCCGAGCCAACGAAGGCCGAGGTCGAACGAGCGGGCGGAGAGCACCCGGTCCGCGAGGGGCGCCTGCATCTGCCGTACCCCGCAGGAGAAGTCGCCGAAGTCGAAGTCGGCGACGATGGCGGCGTCGAGGTCGCGGAGGTAGCTGGCGAGGTATTCGCGGGACAGGAACATGTCGACCCTGGCCCGTTCCTCGGCCTCCAGCGTCACCGGGACGGTCGCGCGGACGAACCGGCTGATGAACGCCTGCCCGTCGAGCCGTTCCGGCACCTCCCGCAGGTGCGTTTCGACGTCACCCAGCCGGACCGGCCAGCGGCGGGCGATGCCGGCGAGGGTTCCGGCCAACTGACCGTCCGGCTCCAGCGCGGCGCGCCAGCTCTCGCCGATGTCGGTGGCGGTGTTCTGCGCGTAGCGGGGTCGCCACACGAGGCCGTCGGTGAGGCTGCGGTGCGGGGTCAGCTCGTAGGGGTTGCGGACGTCGCTGCGGTATTCGACGGCCTTGTGTTCCACGTACGAGTCGAGGTCGGCGATGTGCGACGAGTAGTGGACCGTGCCGCGAACCACGAGCGACCTGATCCGGGTCAGGAAGACCGACAGGCTCGGTACCTCGAACAGGTACGACGCCGGAAGGATCAGGTGCTCGTCGGTGGCGAGCACGGCCAGCCGCGTCGCGTGCAGCGCCTGCGACAGATCCGTTTCGGTGAAACTGGCCGTCGGCGGGCGGCCGTAGCAGGACCGGATCTCCGGATTCAGATACTGCACGAAGATCGGCCGCGCGCGATCGTAGGTCAGCGGCGTGGCGAAGCGTTCCTCCGGATAGAGGCTGAGCTGTTGCCCCGCCACATGCAGGTGCAGGTCCCGGCCTGCGACATAGCCGTCACGCCGCGCGCTGACGTCCTGCTGGGGCACGGTCACGCGTCGCTCATGGTGTTCGATCGCGGCGATCCACGGTGAGATCATGGCCTGCGGTGTACGCGTCCCGGCCGGCGGTCACGTTCTGCTGCACCGTGGCGGACTGGTCGACGGGGCCGCCGGCCGCCCGGACCGCCGCGAGCAGGTCCCGTACCGCGACGGCGAAGCCCGGGTCCTCGTCGAGCCGGGCCTGCAACCGACCCTCCCACCGGGCCGCCTCCAGAACGGACGCCTCATCCCTGCGCTCCGGTGGAGCAGCGACCAGCCGTTCGCGCGAATCCTCCAGGACCCGGTCCGCGCGGGCCACCGAATCCGTCTCGTCGCGACCGAGAATGCGTGCCGCGTGGGCTTTCACGTCGAGCCACACGTCCGAGACCATGGCCTGAATGAGAGCCGCGCTCGCTGCGGCGGCCAGGCCTGCTGCCGACAGGTCGTCCATGGATCACCGCATCTGTTGTGATTGCGCACGCCGGGGGAGCGGTCACGGCCCAGTATGCCAACGCCAAAATGCCTGTCAAGGACGGTTCGCTCTTCCCGATATTGATCACGCTGACGATGAATCGACGTTTGCGGGGAATCGTCTATTGCTTGTGCACCGGTCGGTGTGGAAGCTGATCGTGGGCGCGCCTCGCGTGTGTCGATATCACGACAGTCCGCTCCGGGCGGTGCGACCAGCCGTCCCCGCTTCGCACGGTTATTCGTCGCCGGCGGCCGAGTGGTGGGAGCGGGCTACCCGAACAGCGACAGCAGCGCGGCCTGCTCTGGTGTGAGGCGTATCGGGGCGTTCGCCCCGGCGGTGGGGAAGACCTGGGCGACGTCGAGGTCGCCTCTGCGAATGCTCGTCGCGGTTTCGATCTTCACGCGCCTGGCCGTCAGGGTTTCGAGCAGGCGTCGGGCATCCAGAAGGTACGCAGCGGAGATCCGCCATCGGTGGTGCCGCACGGCGCCCGGGGGCCGGGCTGGCCCGCTGAGGACCAGGTAAAAGTCGCAGGTGTGCGGGCTGATGTCGATGCCGGCGAAGGCGTCGCCGTAGGTCTTGACGTTCACGGTCCGGCCGGCGAGCGGACCGGATCGGAAGATGCCGTCGTAGCCGGCCTGTGTCGCCGTACCGACCAGTTCGATGTCGAAGACCTGTGCGGCGATGAACTCGCCGATGTCACCCGGCCGCGCCGATCGCCCGGTGAGCGCCGCGATCTGGGCGTCCAGTGCGTCGCGAGCCCGCAGCAAGGCGGCCAGTTGGCGCAAGGTCCCGGTCACGAGGTTGATTCTTCGCGTTGCGCGCTGGCCTGACCAGTCACGCGTCGCTAACTTCTCGTCATGACGACCTCCGCACGGCAGCGCGTCGCGGCAAGCGACACTCTCGCCACAGCCAGGCGCGTCGAGAGGCTGCGCCAGTACATGAGCGCGCAGGTGCTCGGCTCGTCGGGTGAGTGCGTCTGCCGGAAGCTGGGCAGTTGTCGGCGGAGCGTCCTGTTCGACGGACGCGGGGCACCACGGCCCGAGGTGTCCTTCGCCGCCGGGCAGCTCTCGCACGTCGGCCGTCACTACGACCTCACGTTGGGCGGAGTGCCGTGCCGCATCTTGGTCGTCGCCATGGACACGGTGCGACCGAGAGAGCACGTGACTCTTGAACAGCGCCACGCCGAGGTCATGGAGTCCGCCGAGCTGCCGTTCAACCGCCGGAATCCGCACATGAAGGGCACTGCCAGTGCGCTCCGGCTCGCCGTGGGGCGGGAGCCGGGCAGCGACCGCGGAGGCGAGCAACTTTACCTGAGCGGGGTACGGCAACCCGTGCATCTCTTCGACGCGTACGCCATGGCGAACCTGCGACTCTGCTCGGCCACGGCCGACGGACAGAGGTCGTTGAGCAACGCGACCATGAGCCGCAACTGTCTCCCGCACCTGGCAGCGACGATCCAGATCCTGGAGCCGACGCTGTGCATCGTGCAGGGCGTCCAGGTTGGCAAGGTGCTCACTGAGCTGATGAGTCGGCGTCGGAACCTTGCCCCACGCCTCGAACGGGTGCGAATCGCGGGCGTCGACACCCTCGTCGCGGCGTTCACCAACCCCTCCGCGCGGGGCAGCTACCGGTGGGGAGGGCTCAACGGCGTTCCCTACCTGTACGAGACCGTGGCGCCGGCGCTCCGGGTCGCGCACCAGTTGGTGGTTGGTGCGTCCGCACCGGCCGGCAACGCCACCGTTCACCCGCAGCGGCGGCCGGCCACCCCCGATCGTCAGCCGCCGAGGTAGCGGCCCTACCGGTGTGGGTCGCCTCGAGGTGGACGGCACCTGCTGGCACTACCGTGCCACCCATTGCGCCGATGGCGTCACCCGGCTTCGGCCCCAGCACGCAGCCCTGAGCGGGCGCGGGTCGCGGCGCTGTCCTGATCACGCCGCCGAGCAGGGGACGAGGCCCGGCGGGAGCGTGGGGTGCGGCGGGCCGTGGGGTCGGGAGGGCGGGCCGGGTGGAGGCCGGCGAGTTGGACGTAGATCTCGCGCTTGGCGGTCGCGTTGCCGCGACGGTCGAGGACGTAGCCGGTCAGCCAGATCCAGCCGGCGTACGTCGGCTGGTCGGAGACCGAGACGACGCGGAAGGTCAGGGCGCGGTCCCCGGCGAACTGCACGGAGGCCCGGCCGTCGACGACGAGCAGATCGCCGGGGGATGGGAGCGCGGTCACCAGTGACCGGAGTTGTGCTGGTACTCCTGCGGTGCCCGGCACTCCCGCGCGTGCATGGTCTGCCAGTCGCGCAGCGCCCGCTTGACCCGGTCGTTCTCCTGGCTGAGCAGCCGTACCGCCTCGTTGAGCATGGCCAGTTCGTCGGCCACCCGGGCCTGGAACTCGCGTACCTCCACCGGGTCGACGCCGCGCCGCCGCGCGGCGAACTCGCGGGTCCGCACCTCGTGCGGCGTCAACCGGCCCGGATAACCGGCCGGGTAGGCCTGGCCGCCTCGATACATCTGAGCCACGACGATCCTCTCTGCGGGCAGGCGGGAGCGCGCAGGCTCCGCGCGGTGGGTCTGGAAGGGCGGGTCGTCCGCGTGGGGCCGCGGACGACCCGCCCGCTCGGCCGCCGCAGCTCGATTCAGCGGTACGACAGCAGAGCAGCCCGGCGGGTCGGGACGGGCACGGGCACCCGCCCCGACCAGGGGGATGCCTCTACGCCTTGTTGCCACGCAAGGGGAGAGGCGGTCATCAACTTAGCTGTCCCAGTCACCCGAGTCAAACGATGAGTTGTTGCCAGGTGTCGTTGCGTGATCGAATTGGCGTGCCACGCAGGGGGAGTCATGCCAATCACCGCCGACTACATCCGCATCGCCGACGAGATCGTCGCCGATATCAGAGCGAAGAAGCTCAAGCCGGGCGACAAGCTGCCCTCAATCACGCAGCTCGCCGCGACACACAAGGTCAGCCCGTCCACCGTCAAGCAGGTCTACGTGCGGCTCGAAGCGCTGCGGGTGATCTGGCGGCACCAGGGCAAAGGCGTCTTCGTGAACGATCCCAAGCTCTGGATGCGGGAGCCGTAGGTAGCGGGACAGGCCGACTCGGCACTCGACCGAACCGGTTGTCTTCGTAGTGACGGGTAGCTGACAGTGTCGATGGCATTGCGGCCTGTCTGTCACATCGGGGCGGGAAACTGAGTGCTCGTCCCCTCGGAGGTGCCGCATGCCGTACGTGAAGTCTCACGTCCGCCGGAACGGGTCCAGGGTCCGGGCGCACTATCGCAGGCGGCGTCGGGCCGGTGGCGGGTCCGAGCGGCGCGGCCGTCCGCAGAGCGGGTCGGTCAACGGTTGGGGCGTCGGTCTCGGAGGGCTGGCCGTCCTTGCCCTGGTCGTGCTGGTCGTCGAATTCGTCCAGCAGCACCCGTACTGGTCGATCTTCCTCGTGTTCGTGGCCGCCGCGACCACCACCGCCCTGCTGGTGCTCAGGGTCAGGCAGCGGGCACGCTGGCGGGCTGAGCAGGCCGAGCGCGATCGGGCCATCGCGGTGACCGACGCGATGACCGGCGCCGAGTTCGAGCAGTGGTTCGCGAGGCTGCTGGCGGCGTCAGGGTTCCGGCATGTCCAGGTCCGAGGAGGCTCCGGAGATCGGGGAGCGGACGTCACGGCGGTCGCCCCGGACGGCCGGCGTGTCGTCGTGCAGTGCAAGCGACAGAGCCTGACGAACCGGGTGGGCAGCGCCGCCATCCAGCGGTTCGCCGGCACCTGCCGGGAGGTGCACGGCGGTGAGCTGTGCATGATCGTCACGAACGGGCTCTTCACCGCCGGCGACGGGGTTCGGCTCGCGCGACAACTCGGCATCGTCCTGATCGACCGGGGGGAACTGGAGACCTGGGCTTGGAAGCGGACGCCGCCGCCAGGCCTGACCGGCAACTGACCCAGTGGCCCTGACCGAAGCAGACCTTACTGTTGCCGGCAGACGGCAGTTCTGTGGTGCCGCCTTGCAAAAATGACGACTCCAACAGGCGGCCCGGTGAGGATCCACTTATGACGAGCGGCGACGACCGGTGGGTGGCGAGCCTGCCCTTCTCCTCGGGTACCTCGTTTGCGGGACGGCTCGCCCTGCTCGGCGGGACACTCGTGCTGACCGACGAGGCGGTCACGTTCACCCCAATAGCAGGTTTGGGCCGTGTCCGCGGATCGCGTTGGCGGACATCGAGAGCGTCACCGCCCATGCCGATACGCCACCACGGCTGCGTATCACCACCACGACAGGAAGCCGGGTGGTTTTCATTGTTCTTCCTAGCCGGAACACGACGGTGTGGTCTTCGGACGCCTCGGCACGTGACGAGGCGGTAGACAGGATCAACGCTCGCCTAGCGCGATGACTGAAACACGTGATGGCGTACGTTGCCGCCCGGGTCGTGCATTGCGTGCCGTCCGTCGCCACCAAGGCAAGGGGGTCTTCGTGAACGATCCCAAGCTCTGGACGCGGGAGCCGTAGGTAGCGGGCCGGCGACGGAAACGGACCTTACGGGTAGCCCCGTCCTGTCGATGGGACGGCTAGAGTCGTCGGGTGATCGACCGGAAGCTGCTCTTGTCCGACCTGCAGAAGCAGGTCAAGAACCTGGAAAAGGACCTGCGGGAGCAGGCCGAGTCGGTCGAGGAGGTGCGCCTCAAGCTGCGTGGCGAGTACGACCACGCCTTCAAGGTCGGGCGTACCGCCGCCACCTGGGCGGCCTGGCGGGACGAGCGCGTGACCCAGGTCGCCGTCGCCTGGGTGCTCGGCACCGTCTTCGTACGCTTCTGCGAGGACAACGGTCTGCTGCCCGACCCCTACCTGGCCGGACCGGGGGACCGGTTGGTGCTGGCCGAGGAGGCCGAGGCGCAGTTCTTCCGCGACCAGCCCGACAAGACGCTGCGCGACTGGCTGCACCAGGGCTTCGACGCCATCGCCAGCACCCAGGCCGGCAAGTCACTCTTCGACAAGCGGCACAACCCGCTCTACCAGATCCCGCTGTCCCACGACGAGGCCAAGAGCCTGATCGCCTTCTGGCGTCGACGTGGCGAGACCGGCGGCCTGACGCACGACTTCACCGACCCGGAGTGGGACACCCGCTTCCTCGGCGATCTCTACCAGGATCTCTCCGAGGCGGCCCGCAAGACCTACGCCCTGCTCCAGACGCCGGAGTTCGTCGAGGAGTTCATCCTCGACCTGACCCTCACCCCGGCGATCGACGAGTTCGGCCACGATGTCGTCAGGATGATCGACCCGACCTGCGGCTCGGGCCACTTCGTCCTCGGTGCGTTTGAGCGGCTGCTAAAGGAGTGGGAGCAGTACGCCCCCAACCGCGACCCCCACGAGCGGGTACGCCTCGCCCTCGACGCCGTCCACGGCGTCGACATCAACCCCTTCGCCGTCGCTATCGCCCGTTTCCGTCTCCTTGTCGCCGCCTTGCGTGAGTGCGGCGTCAAGACGCTTGCCGATTCGGCCGGGTACGTCTTCCCAATGCACCTCGCCGTGGGTGACTCGCTGATCAAGCGGCGGCAGGCCATGCTGTTCGGCGACGACCCGATGACCGAGTTTGCCTACGCGACCGAGGACGTGCACGAGCACTCGGGCATCCTCAGCCCCGGCAGTTACCACGTGGTCGTGGGCAACCCGCCCTATATCACCGTTAAGGACAAGGGCCTGAACGAGGCATACCGCGAGATGTACGACGCGTGCGCGGGCAAGTATGCGCTTTCTGTGCCCTTCGCGCAGCGTTTCTTCCAGCTTGCGAAGCCCGGCGATGGCGAGGGCAAAGGCGCTGGGTACGTCGGCCAGATCACTGCCAACTCCTTCATGAAGCGCGAGTTCGGCAAGAAGATGATTGAAAAGCTGTTCGCCGTCGAGGTCAACTTGACCCACGTCATCGACACCTCCGGCGCCTACATCCCTGGACACGGCACCCCAACCGTCATCCTGATTGGCCGCAACACTAACCGCGGCCGAGTGGGCACGATCCGAACGGTAATGGGCATTCGCGGTGAGCCGAGCGCGCCGGATAACCCGAGTGAGGGCCTCGTCTGGCAGGCCATCGTCGGCCAGGTCGACGACCCTGGTTCCGAGAGCCAGTGGGTCAGCGCCGCCGATACTGCCCGTGGAGACCTCGAAACCTTTCCGTGGAGCCTGAGCGGTGGCGGGGCAGCAGGGCTGATGGTGACCCTGGAAGCAGGCGACCGGACAGCGCTCCAGCGCAGGATTAATGGCGCGATCGGGTTTGCGAGTTTCCCCGGCCAAGACGAGGCATTCTTTGCACCACCAGCCTGGTTCCGTCGGGCCGGCACGGACTTGCTGCGCCGTCCGCTGGTCACCGGCGACGTCGTACGTGATTGGGACATCGTTCCTGACGATCATGCGATCGTGCCCTATGGGGTCGATCTCAAGCCTGTGCCATTGGATATCAGGGCAACCTGGGGTAGGCATTTGTGGTCGTTGCGTCGAGTCCTCGGATCTACCACGGGATTCGCTGGACAGACGCGCGCAGACTCGGACGATCCGTGGTGGACGTGGTACCGCTGGGTCCCCGAGAGGTATCGGACACCGCTGTCGATTGTGTTTGCGTTCGTGTCTACGCATACCCATTTCGTGTTGGACCGCGGTGGGAAGGTCTTCAAGCAGTCGGCGCCGGTGATCAAGTTGCCGGACAGGGCGTCGGAGGACGATCACCTGCGGCTGCTCGGGCTGCTCAACAGCTCGACCGCGTGCTTCTGGCTCAAGCAGGTAAGCCATGGCAAGGGCAATGGCGGCGTCAACGAGGGCTACCGAGGCGACGAGTGGGAAGAGTTCTACGAGTTCACCGGTACCAAGCTGCAGGAGTTTCCGCTGCCGTCTGCGTACCCCCTCGAATTGAGCCGGGAGATTGACGGCGCGGCGCAGCGGCTTGCCACGGTGAGCCCGGCGGCGGTCGCGGCATCCGGGGTGCCCACCCGCGACCGGCTGGACGCCGCCAGCTACGAGTGGTATTACCTGCGTGGCGCGATGATCTGCTTGCAGGAGGAGTTGGACTGGCAGGTCTACTCGCTCTACGGGTTGCTGGACGAGGACCTGACCGCCCCGGAGAGCGTCCGGCCGCCGATGCTGCAGCTCGGGCAGCGGGCCTTCGAGATTGTGCTCGCGCGCAAGATGCGCGACGAGGGCCTGGAGACGCAGTGGTTCGCGCGGCACGGGTCGACGCCGATCACCGAGCTGCCGGCGCACTGGTCCCCGGAGTACAAGGCGGTCGTGGAGCGGCGGATCGCGGTCATCGAGGGCAACCGCAACATCGGGCTGATCGAGAGGCCAGAGTGCAAGCGGCGCTGGGCCACCGAGGGCTGGGACGCGATGCAGGCGAAGGCGCTGCGCGACTGGCTGCTCGACCGGTGCGAGGCGCGCGAGCTGTGGTACCACCACGTCGACGGGCTGGAGCAGCCGCGCCCGCTGACCACCGCCCAGCTCGCCGACGAGCTGCGCCGCGACGACGACGTGCTCACCGTCGCCAACCTCTACGCGCCCGGTCAGGATCTCGGCAAGGTGGTCGCCGACCTGGTCGCTGACGAGCACGTGCCGCACCTGGCCGCGCTGCGCTACAAGGACTCCGGGCTGACCAAGCGCGCCGACTGGGAGCACGTGTGGGACCTGCAGCGGCAGGAGGACGCGCTGCCCGACGAGGCGGCGAAGCGGGAGTTCCGCAAGCAGATCCCGGTGCCGCCGAAGTACACCTCGGCGGACTTCCTCAAGGGCAGCTACTGGAAGCACCGGGGCAAGCTCGACGTGCCCAAGGAGCGGTTCGTGTCGTACCCGGGTGCCAGCCGCGACGGTGACCCGTCGCTGCTGGTCGGCTGGGCCGGCTGGGACCATCGCGAGCAGGCCCAGGCCCTGGCCACCCTGATCGTGGCCCGCGAGCAGGAGGACGGCTGGGCCGCCGACCGGCTGCTGCCGCTGGTCGCGGGGTTGCGCGAGATCCTCCCCTGGGTACGCCAGTGGCACGGCGAGTTCGACCCGGAGTGGGGTGCCTCGCCGGCGGACATCTACGACGGCTTCCTCGCCGAGACCACCAACCGCCTGCACCTCACCGACGAGGCGCTCACGTCGTGGCGGCCACCGAAGGCCACCCGCGGCCGCAAAGCCAAGGCATAGGTGGCGGATTCACGTCCGGGGCATTCCTCGGCGACGGTTTTCTACAGGAATCAGATGGGGAGGTTCATGCTGTGGCCACGAGCCAAGCGATCGAGGACCCGGAGGCGCGCTTCTCCGCAGTGCTGGTGAGCGCAGCAAGTCTTCCGGGCGTGCGCATCAGCAGGGATGAATATCTCAAGAGTGCCCTGATGAAGTACTGTTCCGAGGACGAAATTCGCCGAGCAATCGAAGAGACCCCCGCAGCAGCGGGAATCCCTCTCGAAGTCCTCGATAAGGCGGCAGACGATTCCATCCATTACGAGGCTGCCAAGGCCAGCGTTCTCTCTGCCGCTGCTGGGATACCCGGTTTGCTGTTCCTGCCCGCCACTGTGCCCGCCGACTTGGCCCAATACTTCGGCCATATGCTCCGAATCGCACAAAAACTTGCCTACCTCTATAGTTGGCCGGACCTTTTCTCAGCCGACAGCGACGAGCTCGACGACGCGACCAAAGGGATGCTCATCCTCTTCGTGGGCGTGATGTTCGGCACCCAGTCGGCCAACGCTGCCGTGGGGAAAATCTCGGGTGAGATCTCCAAGCAAGTTGTCAAGAAACTACCGCAGAAGGCACTCACCAAGGGCGTTATCTACCCAGTGGTCAAAAAGGTGGCAAGCTACCTTGGCGTTCAGATGACCAAGCAGACTTTCGCACAGACTGTCTCAAAGGCGATCCCCCTCGTCGGGGCTGTCGTGTCGGGCGGGCTTACTCTTGCGACCTTCCTCCCCATGTCCAAGAGGCTGAAGGATCACCTGTCCGGCTCGGAACTGGCGAAGCCGAAGCAGCGAGTCGTAGATGCGGAAGTCGTAGATGTGGATATTGATGAATCCTCTGCTGCCGACGGCGTCGAGCAGGAGCCGGGGCCAGAGTGCACGCCCCTTGAACTAGAGATTCCTCACTCCTCCTAGCCCTCCCGCCCTGAAGTTACATCTCAATTCGGTGTGTCGGTCCCGAGAAGACTGTCTCGAACGGGAACAGCACGGCGATAGGAGTTGATCCGGTCGGGACAGTCCACACTCTGGCCGCCTTGACCGTGTCCCCAGGGTTTGTGGTCGTGTCCTCATTGAGCAGGTTGTTGAGGTTGCTCGTTACCTCGTCGTCGTTGCTTGACGACGCAAACTGCCCCTTGTCGATCACCACATCTGCGAAGTCCATGGACGAGCCCGGCGTCTTGCCGATGTTCGTCAACGTCGCATCGACCCGGCAGAACTCCTTACCAGGCTCAGGGGTGGCAGTGATGTACTGCGGGACGTCGGATTCTCCCTGCCACTTCGGGTTGGCGGCTGCGCGAGGGATCGACCTGATGCCGCAGACCAGTTTCGTCACCGTGATGCGCCAATGGGCAGGCGGAGTGTTGTCGCTGAAGGTCTGGGTGTACTCGAACGCCTGCCCAATCTTTGCACGCTGCAACTGGGGAGTTTCCTCCGCCGACCCACAGAGCTCATCCCGGTTTGGCGGCGTGAACCTAGGGTCGGAGCATGCCTCTTCGAGATCCACGGATGGACTCGTTTCCGGGGCGGTCGAGTCCGGGGCCGGAGAGGACGTACATCCGACCATGACAGCGACGATCGCAAGGCTCATGGTCAGCGGCAACGGTGATCGATGCATACCGTCAACGTATGCATCGTTGCACTTGATCGCATCTTAAGCTGGGCTGTCACAGCAGTGCGCCCACGGCGAGTCCGGGGGACGGTTGGATGGCAGGGCTCTGCCCGGCCATCCAACGCCAAGGCCACCGACCTTACGAGGCTGCCGGCTGACCTGCGTTCACCCTGCTGTCACCCCGTCGATCCGTTGGAAAGCGTCTGCAAGCAGCAACCTATGACGGCGTGTCAGGGCCATGTGTCAAAAGCTCGTCGTGGACGACTGGTGCCGCGTGCCGGGACAAGGTCGCCACCCGCCACCATGTGGCAAGAGTAGGTCGCCGAGGAAGTCGAAGGACGAGCTCGCGGATGCCATTCCCATTCACGATCTCCACTTCGGCGTCGCTGCGGGCGAGTGGCGTAGGGTCCGTCGGGTATCTGTGCACCCAGATTTCCGCGCTGTGCGGCGGGCGGGCACCGACGACTATCTGCTCTGGGCCGTGACCGTGCTGGATGTCCTGGCAATGTTCGACCCACGGCGGCTCGTCCACCTGACCTGGGTTGCTGAAGTTAATGATGTCGATGACGGCCCCAGCTGCGTCCCGTAGGAGCAGGTGAAGATCTAGGTCGCAAGGGAAGTCGTTCCACCGTAATGCGATCACCGTGCCGGGAATGAGTGTTTTGGACGGTGGTGGTGGGAGTGCCTCGCGAACTGCGTCCGTGAAGTGGGTGAGCGCCGAGCCCGGACGGGTGTCGCCGAGGAGCCGTACGCGGGGCTGCAGGCCGGCTGGTATCAGACCGATGGTGCTCGATGGAATGCGGCCATAGCTCGCAAGGAGCACCGAGGCCTGCGGATGGCCAGTGGCATAGTCAGCACACGCGTGGGCGAAGTTCGATGCCTTGCCCTTTCGGTACTGTTTGCACTCGACGACGAGCAGCCCGCTGGAGGCGTGGGTCACGGGTTCGTGCAGGAGGACGAAGTCGGGCTGGATAGCCCTCGTCCGGCCGCGGCCAACTGGATTGGTGAGCGGGGTGCGCCATTCGGCATACAGGTGCAGCCGTTCACCGCTCACGTGCATCGTCGCGAGATGAGTGCCGAGCCGGGAGAAGGCCAACGCCTGGTCGACCACATGTATGTCGGTCCGTTCCCACCCGATAGCGCTCACGATTCGGCTGAAGGTCCACGCTGAGTAGATGGCATGACGCTGTCCCCAGACCGGCAAGTTGAAGATGTCGATCAAGTGGGACTGTCGGATCTGTCGGTCACGCGAGTCCACTGGTCGCCTGTCGAAGTGGACCCGGATGGCGTCGGCCAGCGTCCGTGCCCTGCCGGGGGCCCCGCGATCCAGATCTGCGCGAAGGCGGCTGGCAGCAGCGGCGGCCGTGGTGACCAGATCCCCTATCCACCGGCCTTGGAACCCGAAACTCTGCTCTCGTTCGTCATCCGGGGAGAGCAGAGCCTGATTCGCGAGTTCCATGGCGAGGCCACACACCCGTTCCAGCGCGCGATCGGCTGCCGGCTCACCTACTGACGGAAGCGGCGGCGGACCCACCGGCAGGCGACCACCTGTCGCTGCTTGGAGCCAGCCGATGAGGACGTCGCCAAGTCTGTCGTCGTCCGGCCCTGCGTATTTTTGCAAGTCTGACAAGAGCGAGCCCAGCGCATCGGCGGACCATGTCCGTATGGCGACTCGGGCGGTCGTGAGGGACCACTGACGCACCTGGTCCCGGAAATGCTCAAGCGGTACGACTGTTGAGGTCGCGGCGTTGAAGTCGTACACGATCCGTAGGCTGCGCTGGTCGGCGAGGCGGGCCCTGACCTTGTCGTAGCAGGCGAGCAATTCCACCAGCATCGCGCTGAAGGGCTGGATCGCGGACAGCAGGGCCTCGAGGAGCGCCTGAGCGGACACACCACGGCGTACGAGCTGCTGTAGGAAGCTCCCGTGCGAGGGCAGCCCCAACGTGACCCGCACGTCCTCACGGAGAGCGAGGTCGAAGCTGCTCTCCTTGATCTGGCCCTGCTCGACCAAGGTCCGCCACAGATCGGCGCCGGTCTTCAGCAAACCGTCTTCCGAGTGCACGGGCATCGGCCTCCAGGCGTCCGAGATTCCGCGCATGCCCTTCCTCTACGAAGGCATGCTCCCCGAGGCGGGCAGGCGAGGCCACACCTTAGCTGCCAAAGCCGCCAGCATTCGACCTCGTTCCTCGATCGCGTCGATGGACCAATCAGCATGGGAGGCGATCGGACCGTTCATGCGGAGCATGGACTGTTGGCTGAACTCAGGACGTTTCACCGCCCAGCCAGCGTTGGAAACCGAACCATTGAAGGTCGGTGTGACCAGGGTCAGATTGCCAATCCGGTGGATCGCCTCGTCCCGTCGCTGCGTTTCGAGCAACCGGCCGGCGTCGTCTGTCGCGGTCAACGGCCAGTGTTGCCGCCACTGCCGCGGCATGACGTGTTCGATCTGCAACTTCTCGTACTGGAAGTCGGCGGGCTCTGTCTTCGGGTTGGTCTCCCGGAGATGCTGGTCGATCGCGCCGAGCACCAGGCGGATCCGCTCCTGAGTCAGGTTTCCATAGAACTTGCGGGTGACGAACGCCTTGGCCAGTTCGTCGTCGTCGGGCCAGAGTGTGCCGTCAACGCCGTGAAGTACCCGTAGTACGGCGTCGATGAGCAACGCGTCGGCGGCCGGTGCCTGGTCCGCAGCCCTCAGTACGTCGACGAACACTTTGCCGTAGCCGCGGGTGTTTGCACCGACTAGAAGCCGGCGGACGACCCAGGACTCGACGGCGCGTACCACGGACGCATGGCTGGCCGCCGAGATGTAGTCGGATGGCAGAGTGCGCAGCCACATCAGCAGCGGGGTTACGGTCGTGATGCCGAGTGCGTCGAGCCTCTGGTAGGACCGGCGAAGCGACTCCGACTCTGCGGGCTCGGCGCCGACGACCACCCGGTACGCCCGTCCGAAGTCGTGGAGTTCGGCCAGCACGTCCACGGTCTTCCGACCCGCGCTGTCCAGGTAACCTCGGACCTGGCTGTAGAGGTGGCTGACGCTCGCCTCGGACCGGGACACGGCGGTCAGCCATCCGGAGAGAAGGACATCCCGCCGGCCGCGTTGGGCGTGCCCTCGGCCGACCTCCGTCTTCCACCACTGTTCGTCGAATGGTGCCCAGTAGGTGTCGTAGACCTTCTCCAGTTCCTTCTCGTCCGACAACTCCCCACGCAGGAACAACAGATTCTTCACCAGGTCCGCAGCGGACAGGGGAGTCTGCCGTCCGTTGAGCACCTCGAAGATGACCTGGGCGTCGTCGTTGTCCTCGAGGTCGATGACCACGAGCTTGAAGAGGTCCAACAGCGCGTCGACGAGGGTGTCCAAGCGCTCAGGCTCAGCACCCTTTACGGCCTCTCGAGTGCGTTGGGAGAAGTAGCGCCGAGCCTGGAGGTATAGGTGCGTGCCCTGTTCGGGTAGATCGTCCGCCATCGCGATCGGCCAGACCTGCCGGTCCTTGCGACGAGGCCAGAGTTTGTGTCTCTCTTCGGGTGATTCGATGATGTCTGGGTGGTTCTCCAGCAGTCGCCGCACCTGCTTCGCGCGAGGCGACCGGTGCTCAATCAGCACGTCCAGCACACCCCGCAGGACAAGCTGAACGGTGGTCAGGCGCTGTTGCCCGTCGATGACAGCGCGTAGGTCAAGGCCACCGGCGGCGGCGGCCAACTGGTCACAGACGATCGCGCCGAGAAAGTGCGGCGGGACCTTCTTGTCCGCCTTCGCCAGCGACTCACCGCTGGCTGCCGCCTGCTGTCGTGCCTGGAACAGGCGATCGGAGGTCTCCACGAGATCCTCAAACAGCAGAGCCCACTGGCCGTCCAGGGTCCACTCGTAGTCCCGCTGAAATGTCGGAATGACGTAACGCCGATCCTGCGTCAGGATCTGCTTCAACGAGTAGGTGTTGGCATCCACCGTCGAACACGCCTTCCGGGTAGGGGCCGTGCATGAACCCTCGCAGTGCAGTCCCGGGACTGGCTAGGACGCGACTGCTGAAACAGACATGGTTGCAAAGCTGGGGAGGCGGAACAAGGGCCGAAGGCAGCGGTCGTGGATTTGACAGCCGCTGCGTTGTTGAGTTGCGGCGGCAAGTGCCACCCGCGGTCAACCTATCGGCCACACGTCGAACCCTGGTCGGCTCGGTGGGTGTGCTTAACTCGTTTCTCGGTACGGTATGCAGCATGTCTTCGCCCAGCCCCGCGCCGCTGCTCCGGGAGTTCATCGACATCCCGGAGCGCACGAGCACGAGCGACTTCGTGCTCAGGCTCGCCGACAGCGTCGCCGACGCTGACGCAACCCTCCGCGACTATGTCGTCACGGACCGGCTGCTCGGCAACTTCGACGAGGCGCTCGGGTTGATCCGCTCCGCGGTTGAGGGGCACGCCTCGAAGGCCGCCTACCTGCACGGCTCCTTCGGCTCCGGTAAGTCGCACTTCATGGCGGTGCTGCACGCGCTGCTGCGCGGCGAGCCCGTCGCCCGGGGGCGGGACGAGTTCGCGCCGCTGGTCGCGAAGCACAGCGTCTGGCTCGACGGCCGCAAGTTCCTGCTGGTGCCTTATCACCTGCTCGATGCCCGCTCCCTGGAGCAGCGGGTGCTCGGCGGCTACGTCGACCGGGTCCGCGCGCTGCACCCCGAGGCGCCCATCCCGGCGGTGCACCGCACCGACGCGCTGCTGGACCAGGCCGCCTCGCTGCGGGAGAAGATCGGCGACACGCAGTTCATCGACGGCCTGCCGGGCGGGGACGTCGAGGACGAGTGGGGCGAGAGCGAGACCTTCTGGACGCCCGAGCGGCTCGACCAGGCGTTCGCCGGCGCGTACTCCGACGAGCTGCGCCGCAAGCTCGTCAACGACCTGCTGACCAGCTGGAACAAGGGCTTCTTCAGCAACGCGCGCGAGGACGCGGAGGCGTTCGTCTCGCTCGACCGGGGCCTGACCGAGATCAGCCGGCACGCCAAGGAACTCGGCTACCACGGCCTGATCCTCTTCCTCGACGAACTGATCCTCTGGCTCGCCAACTCGATCGGCGACCAGCAGTTCGTCTCCCGCGAGATCCAGAAGATCACCAACTTCGTCGAGGGCGGCGACACCCGCCGGCCCATCCCGGTGATCAGCTTCATCGCCCGCCAGCGTGACCTGCGCGAGCTCGTCGGCGAGGAGGTGACAGGCGCCAACGAGCTGAGCTACCAGGACACCCTCAACCTTGCCAGCGGCCGCTTCGACGTGATCAAGCTGGAGGACCGCAACCTCCCGGAGATCGCCCGCCGCCGGCTGCTCAAACCCCGCGACACCACGGCCGGCGATGCCATCGCCCGAGCGTTCGACGCCACCACGAAGGTACGCCGGGAGGTCTTCGACACCCTGCTCGGCACCGACTCGGGCAGCGGTGCCGACATCGACGCCTTCCGGTCGACGTACCCGTTCAGCCCGGCGTTCCTCTCCACGCTCGTGCACGTCTCCAGCGCGCTGCAGCGCTCCCGTACCGCGCTGAAGCTGATGCGCCAGCTGCTCGTCGACCGTCGCGACACGCTGCGCCTCGGTCAGCTCGTGCCGCTCGGCGACCTCTACGACGTGATCAGCAGCGGCGGCGACCAGCCCTTCACCGAGAAGCTCAAGGCCGAGTTCGAGATGGCCCAGAAGCTCTACGACCTGAAGCTGCGCCCGCACCTGCTCGGCCAGTACGACCTCACCGACGACGACCTCGACGCGGCCCGCCGAGGCGACCCCCAACCCGCCGAGACGACCGGCCGGATCCGCGCCTTCACCGGCGACGACCGGCTGATCAAGACGCTGCTGCTGGCGGCACTCGCGCCCAGCGTGCCGGCGCTGCGGAACCTGACCGCCCGGCGGCTGTCCGCGCTCAACCACGGCAGCATCACCAGCCCGATCCCCGGCGGCGAGGTCGCCCAGGTCAGCCGCAAGCTCACCGACTGGGCGGGCCGGTTCGCCGAGATCCGCATCGGCGAGGGCGACGACCCGGTGGTCTCCCTGGAACTGGTCGGCGTCGACGTCGACAGCGTCCTCGCCACCGCCAAGCACTACGACAACGACGGTGCCCGCAAGCACCTCGTGCAGCGGCTGCTCTGGCAGCAACTCGGCGTGCCGTGGAGCGACTCGTTCTTCGCCGAGGCGGGGCTCACCTGGCGGGGAAGCCGCCGCACCATCGAGCTGGTCTACGGCAACGTCCGCGACCCGCACGACATCCGGGACGAGGCGTTCCACCCGAACGACCCCGCCGGCTGGCGCATGATCATCGACTACCCGTTCGACGACGGCAGCCACGGCCCGGCCGACGACCGGCAGCGGGTGCAGGAACTCATCAGCCGGACGACATCCCGCACAGTCTGCTGGATCCCGGCCGCCCTCACCGTCGAGCGCCGCACCGAGCTGGGCAAGCTGGTCATCATCGACAAGCTGCTCGAGGGCCAGCGTTTCGAGAGCCACGCCGAGCACCTCAACCCCGACGACCGGCGCCGCGCGCAGACCGCGCTGACCAACCAGCGCAGCGCGCTGCTGGCCAAGATGCAGGCCGTGCTGCGTCAGGCGTACGGGCTGGCCGGCAAGCAGCCGACCGACGTGCAGCTCGGGTTCGACGACCACCTCCAGTCGCTGACCCGGGCTCTGGAGCCGAAGCTGCCCATGGGCGCCACCTTCAACGACGCGCTGCGCAGCCTCGGCGACCAGATGCTCAGCCAGCAGTTCCCCGCCCACCCGGACTTCGACCCCGACCGCAAGGGCGAGGCCGTACGCCTGCCCGACGTCAAGGTCGTCCTCGACCACGTCCGGCGGGCGGTCGAGTCGCCCGAGGGGCGCGTCGAGGTGGAGCGGGCCCACCGGCAGACGCTGCGCCGCATCGCCAACCCGCTCGGGCTCGGCACCATGCACGAGGCCGCGTTCGTCATCGAGGGGCAGTGGACCCAGCACTTCCACCACAAGGCCGCCACCGAGGGCATCAAGGGTGAGTTGCGGGTGGCCGACCTGCTGCGCTGGATCGACGAGCCGCAGGCGCGCGGCCTCGACCCGATCGTGGCGCAGCTCGTCGTGGCCACCTTCGCCGAACAGACCGACCGTGCCTTCTACCTCCACGGAAGCGAGGTCGTCCCGGCCCCGGAGGTCGGCAAGATCGGGGCAGATCACACCCTGCGCGAGGAACGGCTGCCCAGCCAGGAGGACTGGGACAACGCGCGCGCCCGCTCCGCCGCCATCTTCGGCGTCCAGCCGATCGCGTTGCGGCGGGGACGGCTGGTGGCGATGTTCGGCCGCGACCTGACGATCCAGGCGAACCGGTATCGCGAGGCGGCACACGGACTGGTCGCGCGGCTCGACCAGCACACGCGGTGGCTGGGGATCGACAAGGATTCGGCGAGCGGTCGACTGGGCACCGCCCGTGCCGCGGCCGACCTGCTGGAGGGGCTGTCCAACGCGCGATCGGCGGTGGAGACCGTGGAGCGCCTCGCCCGGGCCGAGCTCGGTGGGCCTGCCGACCGCACCGGGAAGAGCATCAAGAGCGCGGCGCAGGTGTCGGCCGACCTGGCCGGCGTCTCCTGGGACAACTTCGAGATCATCAGCGGCCTTGGAGCACCGTACGCCACCGAGGCGGCGGCGATCCTCACCGAGCTGCGTCGGGTCGGCCAGGCCGACGAGCTGACCGCCCCGCTGTCCCCGGCCCTGCGCCGGGCCCAGTCCGACGCGGTGGCGTTGATCCGTCGCGTGACGCGCAACCGGGAGCCGATCGACGACCGGCCTCGTGATGTCGTGGTCCGCGATCCCGGCAGCAAGGTCCAGCCGGGCGACGGCGGCGGCACGGTGGTCGCCCCGAGGAGCGAGGTCGCCGTTCCGGCGGCCGACGTCGACCGGGCGGTCGAGAAGCTTCGCGCCTTCGCGGCTGCCCACCAGGACGCGACGATCGAGGTGAGCTGGAGAATCGTGCCGTGACTCAGGCACCAGTATCTGCACAGGCGCTGCGGATCAGCCCGGTGGCGTTGCGTCAGAAGGTGACGCAGCAACTCGACCGGCACCGCAACGGTGACGCGTACCCGGTGATGGTGGTGCGCGCCGAACCGGCGTGGCCCCACGACCCGACGATGCTGTTGCCCGACGGCCGTCAGGCCCGGATCGTGCCGTGCGTCTCGCCGCTCGCCGTCTGGGAGCACCTCATCGCCGAGCGCGGCGACGAGGTGCTGGTGCTGCTCACCGACGTTCCGGAGTCCGTGCTGCACCACGGCGTCCGGAGCCGGATCTTCCGGCAGCGGGTCATCACGGTCGAGCCGTGGGACCTCGTCGTGGACGCGTTCGGCGCGCAACTGTCGGACACCGCTCTGGAGCGGGAGTCGTGGGCCGGCGTGGCGTTGCTCGACGCGATGCCGGCGGCGGGCTGGCCCAAGCTGGCCACCGCCGTGCTGACCCGGGACGTCGCGCTGCGGCACCTGGCCGCCGTGCGCCTCGGCCTGGACCGGCGGGGCGGGGGCCCGGATGCCCTCGACGTCGCCGCGCTGCTGCGGTGGAGCGCCCAACCGGGCGCGGTGGAGGCGTACGGGCTGCTGCGCGAGGAGGAGCAGGACGGGCTGGCCCGGTGGCTCGTGGAGCAGTTCGGTCGGCCGGCGAAGGCCATGTTCTCGCTGATCGCTGCCGGGCACGGCACGGAGGCGCTGCCACTCGGCCTGGTCTGTGACGCGCTGTGGAGCACCGACAGCGCCGACGCCGTACGCGCCCAGGGGCGGGTCGACCAGTACTTCGGCGGCCTCAACGACGACGCGACCGTGCGGGGCTTCGCCGAGGCGGCCGTGCAGGTGGTCACCGGCCTGCTGGTCGCTCCGAAAACGGACGTGCGGCGGCAGGGGCACGCGGTGCTCGACCGCGCCGAGGAACTGCTCATCCAGTTCAACGCGACCGGCAGCGCCGGGCACAGCCCGATCCTGCGCACCGGCTTCAACCAGCGGATCGGCGTCGCGGCCCGAGCCCTGCTCTCCGGGCTGCACGACGCAGCGGACACCGCACTGGAGCCGGCGGTCGAACAACTCGCCGAGCATCGGCTGGCGGAGGCGGAGGCGGAGCGACTCACGCGAATCCGGATGGCGCAGCGCCTCGTCCGCTGGCTCGGCACGGACGTGGCGCCGCCCGAGAGCGTCGCGGACGGGGTGGATCGGCAGATCGCCGAGTGGGGCTGGGTCGACCTGGCGCTCAACCACGTCTGGGCCGGCGAGGACGCCCACCCGGAACTGCAGCAGGCGTTCCGGCAGATCCACGATCGCGCGCAGGTGCGTCGCCGGGACCTCGATGGCGCCTTCGCCGGACGCCTCGGCGCGTGGGCGACCGCCGGGCCGGGCGGCGACGGCGGCCTGCTCACCGTGGAGAACGTCCTCCCGCGCGTCGTCGAGCCGCTGATCCGCGCCGACCGGCCGGTGCTGCTCGTCGTCCTCGACGGGATGAGCGCCGCTGTCGCGGTGCAGCTCGCCGACGAGCTGTCCCAGCACTGGGTCGAGTACGACCCGCTCGCCGGGGCCGGAGCGGGACGCCGGCGGGGCGTCGTGGCGGCGCTGCCCACCCTGACCGCTGTCTCCCGGACCTCGCTCTTCGCCGGCGCACTCCGCAGCGGCCACCAGGAGCAGGAGAAGAAGCTCTTCGCCGACGGCCGCTGGGGCAAGGGCTCCCGGATCTTCCACAAGGGTCCGGCCCGGGGCGGCGCGGGCGAGGTCTTGGCCGGCGAGCTGGCGGCGGCGGTGGCCGGCGCGGCACCCGTGGTCGCCGTGGTGATCAACACGGTGGACGAGTCGCTGGCCCACGGCCGGGAGGGCGACGAGGCCGGGTGGCAGCTCGACGACATCGGGTTCCTGCGCAGCCTGCTCGACCAGGCGCGGTCCTCGGGCCGCGCGATCGTCGTCACCAGCGACCACGGGCACGTCCTGGAACGCGGCGGCCAGCACGTCAAGGCCGCCGATGCCGCCTCCGCCCGGCACCGCACGGGCCCCGGCCCGACCGGGCCGGGTGAGATCGAGCTGACCGGTCCGCGCGTCGTCGCCGAGGGCAAGCGGATCATCGCCTTGTGGGACCCGCTGCTGCGCTACCGACCCAGCAAGGCGGGCTACCACGGCGGTGCCTCGCTCGCCGAGGTGACCATCCCGCTGCTGGCCTTCCTGCTGCCGAACGTGACCGAGCCGCCGGTCGGCTGGGCGCCCGTCGAGGCCCGTGAGCCGGAGTGGTGGCGGTCGATCGCACCCGCCGCGTCGCCGCTCGCTCCCGCGCCGCCGGTGGCGGCACCCAAGCCGCGCCGGAAGGCTCCGGCTGTCACCGGGGACGCGCTGTTCGACGTACCGGAGGCGACGACCGCGCCCGCGGCGGCGCCGGCGGCGGGCGACGGCGACCCGGTGGCGGCGCTGCTCGCCACGGAGTTGTTCGAGGCGCAGCACGGCCTGACGCCGCGTCGGGTGGATCAGCGGAAGATCGAGGCGGCGATGCGTGCGTTGGTCGACGCCAAGGGCGTGCTGCCGGCGGCGGTGCTGGCCCAGCGGGCCGGCGAGGTGCCGGCCCGCGCGACCGGCTTCGTCAACGCCCTGCAACGGATCTTCAACGTCGACAACTACCCGGTGCTCTCGCTGACCGACAACGGCCGCACGGTACGGCTGGACCTGCGGCTGCTGCGCGAGCAGTTCCGCCTGCCCGGAGGCCCCTCGTGAGCGGCGTCAGCCCGGCCCGCCGCCGGGAGGTCGTCGACGCCCTGCGGCGGGGCGCCGTGCCCTCGTCGGGCCTTGACCTGTTCGCGGTCGGGCTCGACCGGTTCGGCGCCGCGATCGGCGAGGATCTCGACACCGTCGCCGCCGGCGGGTCCGTCTTCAAGGCCGTACGCGGCGAGTACGGCTCCGGCAAGACGTTCTTCACCCGGTGGATCGCCGAACGCGCCCGACGTGCCAACCTCGCCACGGCGGAGGTGCAGGTCTCGGAGAACGAGACCCCGCTGCACCGGCTGGAGACCGTCTACCGGCGGCTCACGGAGCGGCTGAGCACCTCGACGTTCCCGCCGAGCGCGCTGCGGCCGGTCGTCGACGGCTGGTTCTACGCCCTCGAAGAGGACGTCCTCGCAGCCGGAGAGGTCGCGCCCGACGACGCCGACGCCCTCGACCGGGCAGTTGCCGCGCTGCTGGACCAGCGGCTCGCCACCGTGAGCCGCAGCGCCCCGGCTTTCGCCGCCGCCCTGCGCGGCTACCGCCGTGCCACCCTGGACGGGGACCCGGCGACGGCCGACGCCGTGCTCGCCTGGCTCGGCGGCCAACCGCACGTCGCCGCCGCTGCTCGCAGAGTGGCCGGCGTCAAGGGGGATCTGGACCATTTCGCCGCGCTGAGCTTCCTGCAGGGCCTCCTCGCCGTGCTGCGCGACAGCGGCCATCCCGGCCTGCTGCTCGTGCTCGACGAGGTGGAGACGCTGCAACGCGTCCGATCGGATGCCAGGGACAAGGCCCTCAACGCGCTGCGTCAGCTCATCGACGAGGTGCACTCGGGGCGGTTCCCCGGGCTGTACCTGGTCATCACCGGCACCCCGGCCTTCTACGAGGGGCCGCAGGGCGTGCAGCGGCTCGCGCCGCTGGCCCAGCGGCTCGCCGTCGACTTCACCACCGACGCCCGGTTCGACAACCCGCGCGCGGTGCAGATCCGGCTGCCCGGCTTCACCGTTGACTCCTTGGTCGACCTGGGCGGACGGGTGCGCGACTTGTACGCGGACGGATCCGCGGCGCCGGACCGGGTGCGCCGCCTCGTCGGCGACGGGTATCTCGGCGACCTGGCCCGTGCGATCGCCGGCGGGCTGGGCGGCAAGGTGGGGGTGGCCCCACGCCTGTTCCTCAAGAAGCTGGTGGGGGAGGTTCTCGACCGGGTGGACCAGTTCCCCGAGTTCGACCCCCGCCAGCACTACGCGCTGACCTTGACCGTCACAGAGATGACCGACGTCGAGCGCAACGCGAGCAGCGCCGACGCGGTCGCGCTCGAGCTGTAGGACGCCGGCGATGGCGAGTGGTGCCGAGCTGCTGCATCCGGTCGTGCTGCACCACGTGGTCAACACGTTGCAGTGGCCGGCGCTGCGACCGTTGCAGGACGCCGCCGTGCGGCCGCTCCTAAACGGCGAGGACGCCCTGCTCCTCGCACCCACGGCCGGCGGCAAGACCGAGGCGGCGGTGTTCCCGCTGCTGTCGCGGATGGCGCAGGAGAACTGGTCGGGCACCTCGGTGCTCTACGTGTGCCCGCTCAAGGCGCTGCTCAACAACCTCCTGCCCCGACTGGAGACCTACACCGGCTGGCTGGGCCGACGCGCCGCGCTCTGGCACGGCGACGTGACCATGGGCCGACGCCGGACGATCCTCCGAGAGCGGCCGGACGTCCTGCTCACCACGCCGGAGTCGCTGGAGTCGATGCTGGTCAGCGCAGCCGTGGACCACGACGAGTTCTTCGGGCAGCTACGGGCGATCGTGGTCGACGAGGTACACGCGTTCGCCGGGGACGACCGGGGCTGGCACCTGCTGGCCGTCCTGGAACGCCTCTCCCGGGTGGCCGGTCGCCCGGTGCAGCGGGTCGGCCTGTCCGCGACGGTGGGAAATCCCGACGAACTGCTGGGCTGGCTGCAGGGCTCCGGCCGCGACCAGCGGCCGGCGCGGGTGGTGGCACCCGGCATCGGCGCGCCGGCCGGCGCCACGACGGTGGCACCGACTCCCGCCGGCCAGGTAGAGCTGGACTACGTCGGCTCCGTGCACAACGCGGCCAAGGTGATCGCGGCCCTGCACCGGGGCGAGAAGCGGCTGGTTTTCTGCGACTCCCGCGCCCTGGTCGAGGAACTCGGCCAGCGGCTGCGGGCGCTCGACGTGACGACGTTCCTCTCCCACGCCTCGCTCTCCGTCGACGAGCGGCGGCGGGCCGAGGAGGCGTTCGCGCAGGAGCGGGACTGCGTCATCGTCGCCACCAGCACCCTCGAACTCGGCATCGACGTGGGCGACCTCGACCGGGTCATCCAGATCGACGCCCCGCGTACCGTCGCCGCCTTCCTGCAGCGGATCGGCCGCACCGGGCGGCGGCCCGGCAGCAGCCGGAACTGCCTCTTCCTCGCGTTGGACGGTGAAGGGCTGCTGCATGCCGCCGGGCTGCTCCACCTCTGGTCGCAGGGCTGGGTCGAGGCCGTCGTGCCGCCAGCGGAGCCCCGACACATCGTGGCCCAGCAGATGCTCGCGCTGTCGCTCCAGCGGCACCGCGTCGGCGACCAGGTGTGGCCGGGGGAGTGGAACGGCCTGGCGCCCTTCGACAAGACCGCCGAGGTGATCGTGCGGCACCTCGTCGACCGCGGCTACCTCGACGTCGACTCCGGGATGCTCTTCATCGGGCCGGAGGCGGAGCTGCGGTTCGGTCGTCGGCACTTCATGGACATGCTGGCGGTGTTCACCGCCCCGCCCCAGTTCACCGTGCTCTCCGGCCGTACCGAGATCGGCCGGACCGATCCGGCGCTGCTCACGGCGAAGGTGCAGGGTCCCCGGTTGCTGCTGCTCGCCGGGCGGAGCTGGCGGGTCACCTACGTCGACTGGAAACGTCGGCGTTGCTTCGTGGAGCCCGCCGACGGTGGCGGCAAGGCGCTCTGGATGACCGGCGGCTCGCCGCAGGGGTTGTCGTACCGGATGGTGCGGTCGATGCGCGACGTGCTCCTCGGCGCCGACCCGCCGGTCGCCCTCACCGGCCGGGCCAGCGCCAGGCTCGCCCAGTTGCGGGAGGAAGCCACCTCGCTCGTTCATCCCGGCGGCACGGTGGTCACCCGCGAAGGCGACGGCGAGATGCGGTGGTGGACGTGGGCAGGCTACCGTGCCAACGCCACTCTGATCGCCACTCTCAGCGACCTGGCTGACCCGACGCAGCGGTACGACGATGCCTCGATCCGGCTGCGGCCGGACCTGGACCGCGAGATGGTGCGAGCCGCCATGGCCGATGCGGTAGATCGGATCTGCCTGCCGGACGTGACGGAGAAGGCTCTCGCCGGTCTCAAGTTCAGCGTTGCCCTGCCGGAGCGGCTCGCCGTGGCGACCCTGGCCGCCCGGCTCGCCGACGTGCCCGCGGCCCGTTCGGTGCTCTCCGAACCCACCCGAATGACGTATCTGCCGCCGGTGTGAACCACCGCCACACCTGCCGGCGGTCTCACCCACGTCGTCCTGGCCGAACGGTCTCCACGTCAGGAGCGGTCCGGCGCTGCCGATGAGCTGCGGGAACGATCGGTCCCGCAGCTCATCCGTGGACGGATCAGGGGCGGCGGCTCGGGAACGAAACGCCGGTCAGGGTGAACTGGTTGCTGGGGTCGGTCTTGTAGGCGGGGCAGTCGCCCGTCTGCTCACACCACGGCGAGTACGTCTTCACTCGACCGTCCCGGCCGAGGTGTCGAACGTCATCAGCCGCAGGTAGCTGTTCTCGGTCACCCTCGGCAGGCTGTAGGTCTGGTAGTCGGCCTGGACGCCGTACACCGTGTTGCCGTTGTCGCCCTGGTCGGTGCGGTTGCCGGCGGACGTGTAGTGACCCGAGAAGACCCACTGCACGTTCTCGTGCTTGCGGGCGAGATCGTTCCAGATGCGGTTGCCGATCGCCGACCGGTTCACCTCGGCCTGGTACTCGTGCGCGTTCAACATCACCTGGTGCCTGGGGTGTGCCGCGATGACCTGGTCGGCCCAGGCCAACTCCTCCGGCGTCGGGTTGTACTTCAGCGAGACCACCAACCACCGGACGCCACCGGCGAGGAACTCCATGGCCGAGTTGTCCATGGTGTTGGCGGGGTAGCTGTCGACGAAGGCCGGTGTGTGCTCGAACATCGTCCGCGGGAAGTGGGCGTTGAACATGTCGGCGCTGCGGTCGGTGGCGATCCCGAGGTTCGGGTTGCAGGTCGCCGCCGGGCTGCACGACTACGCGTCGAGGTCGTGGTTGCCGAGCGAGACGGCGTACGGCACCTCACGGTGGAGCGGGTACATGTGCGGCGACGGGCTGATCGCCGTGACGCGGGCGTCAGTTACCGCCTGGTTGCGCGGAGTCGACTGCGGAGCCCTCGCCGGCGGGCAGCGGATCATCAACGAGACATCCGGGACGGTTCTGGGTGGGGTCCTGGCGGTCCGTCGTGTTGTCCGACCCGCCTTCCTCGTGGCGGGTGCCGTCGTGGCGCAACCGGTGGCCGAGCAGCTCCTCGATCCACCGGGCGGCGGCCTTCCGCATCGCCGTCATCTCCTGGAGCGCCCTGGCCGGCTCGTCCTCCAGCCCCTGCGCCGCCTCGTCGGCGGTGAGGCCGTCGACGTGCCTCTGCAGGATCGTGATCCACCTGCGGCTGAGAAGCTCGGCGCTGCGGGCTTGTCTGAGGTGCATGTCGAGTTCGTGCTCCAGTTTCAGTCGCGCCTCCGCGGACGGCAGGAGGGCGGCCTTGACGCGGTCGTCGAGTTGCACCCAGGCGTCGGGCTGACAGGTGAGCTCCCTGCCGTTGCGGGTGTAGGACCACGGTTTCGTCGTGCGCAGCCTCTTTTGCAGCTCCTCTTCCAGTTCCCTGGCGGCGTGCGGTGCGAAGCTGCGGGAACGCTCGGCCGCTAGACGCGCCAACCTCTGCCTCGCGTGCGGCATGCAGGACTGGGCGTGCCACCTCAACAACTCGGGACGCAACCCCTCGGACGACCACGTGAACGTGGCCTGCACGGTGAAGGTGAAGACG
Organism: Micromonospora sp. NPDC052213; assembly: GCF_040679695.1. NCBI lineage: Bacteria > Bacillati > Actinomycetota > Actinomycetes > Micromonosporales > Micromonosporaceae > Micromonospora > Micromonospora sp. NPDC052213. The sequence goes on along the minus strand of NZ_JBFAVI010000024.1, from coordinate 16,353 downwards.
TAGCCTCGGGCCGGCACCATGATCGGCTCCGCCCTGAGTTCGTCGACGACCCGGCCGGGCGCGGGCGGATCCGGCGCTGGGGCGAGTTCCAGCCGCTGGAGTGTGGCGTGCAGGCTCTTCCAGCGCTTCTTCGACCACTCGCCGACGTCTTTGCCCGCCTTCCGCACGGCCCCGAGCGCGCGGCTGCCGCGCTTCTTCCAGCCTTCGGAGGGTGTCGACTCGGGGCTGGAGGTGTCGGTCATGTCGGCCCTCCCCTCGTCGCGGAGTTCCTCTGCGTGAGCGGCCAGGCTGGACGGCTCCCTCTGGTGCGGTCTGGGCGGGGAAGGGCTCCTGACCGACGAACGTCAGGGCGATGAGCGGCATCGACTCGTCGTCCGTGACGTGGTGATCCGTCCTGAAGTTAACAAGGCGGCGGCCCGACCGGCTCCCGCCGCGCGGATGTGAGAGCGTCCAATCACGATATTTTGACAAGTGCGGCTATCCGGGCATTTTGCATGCTATCCGGTGCCTCCGCGGCGGGGCCGTCACGGCGATCGGCATGTCACAGCCAGCCCTGCCCGCTGCTCCGAGAGCCCATCGACATGCGGCCCTGGCGGCCTGCCGGGCCCGCCGCGAGCATCCCGGAGCGCACGAGCACGAGGTGGCGTTCGGCCTGGTCCATAGCACAGTCAGCCGCCCCTGCGGCGCCTGTCCACAGGCGGCCGTGTTGTCCACACCGGTGCCGGTCGCGCTGGTGGGGGAGCGGACGGCGCGGCACCGTCGGGGCATGGACTCCGTCATCCAGGCGCTGGTCGAGCGCGGTGGTGGGCTGGTGACCCGGGACGACGTGCTCCGGTGCCGACCGCGCTCGGCGCTGGAGAGCGCCTGCCGCTCCGGCCGCCTGCTCCGGCTGCTGCCCGGCGTCTACGTCGACGCCACCCTGGTCGAGACTCCGCAGCGCACCTCACCGACCGCAGGAGCCCGCAGCGCTGTCGACACCGCACCGCTCACCCGGTCGACCGCGCCGCCGCTCGCCCGGATCGCGCCGGCCCTGGCCAGACGGGCGGCGCTGGCGTACGCCGACGGGCGGGGCGCACTGAGCCACCTCACCGCGCTCGACGTGTGGGGCCTGCGGCGGCAACCCACGGGCGAGCCGCTGCACATCGACGTGCCGATCACGTCCGGGCTGCGCAACCGCCCGCACCTGCTCGTGCATCACCGGCGCCGCTTCGCCCCACAGCCCCCGTACGCGCTGGTCCGAAACGGCGCGCCGGTCACCCGGCTGGACCGGTCGCTGGTCGTCGCCTGGCCGCTGCTGCCCAAGGTCGAGCGCGCCGGCACGATCATCCGCGCCGTCAACGACCGACTGACCACGCCGGAACGGATCGGTGCGGCGCTGGAGGGCGCGCCGAGACTGGCGGACCGGGCCACCCTGCGCGGGCTGCTGGACCGGCTCGCCGCAGGTTGCCGCAGCCCGTTGGAGATCTGGGGCCACGACCGGGTCTTCACGGGCCCCGGCATGCCGGCGTTCCGTCGGCAGGCGCGGGTACGGGTGGGAGGCCGCGTCGTCTACCTCGACCTGTACGCCGAGGCGGAGCAGGTGAACATCGAGCTGGACGGCGCGACGACCCACGGCGACCCGCGTGAGCGCGAAATCGACCTGCGCCGGGACGCCCTGCTCGCCACCCGCGGCATCCTCGTGGTCCGCTTCACCCACCGCCGCCTGCTGCACCACCCTGACGACGTTCGCCGCGAAACCCTCGCCATCCTCGCCACCCGACGCCGGGCTCCCATGATCGGTTGATGGGAAACCGTCGCCGAGGCAGGCATTCGGACGGGTTCCGATCAACTGATCATGGGGCTCGGTGGGGCCGCCGCAGGGCGCGCCCCACTTCGGAGCATCGTCAGCTCGGGTGGACCGGTTGGTCGAGGATGGCGCTGAAGCGCTCCTCGGCCAGGTCGAGCTGGTCGAGGATGTGCCGCTTCACCGGCGCCGACAGGGGAGTGTCCGGCCGGGTGACGAGGTCCCGGTAGACCGGCACCAGCGGCCGGTACTTCGCCGCCGACGAGGCCACCTTCGGCCCGACGGTGTGGATGACGCCCACCCCGTTGTCGGTGAAGTCGGAGATCTTGATGACCCGCGCCCACGGCTCCCGGGCCAGGCTGGCCGCCACGTGCTCCCGGTACTGCACGTGCTTGTCGCGCCCCGGGTCGTACGCCGGGTTGGTGACCGCGCCGACCAGGCGGGCCACGCGCGGGCCGAACCGTTCGGCCAGGACGGCCAGCGCGGCGGCGGTCGCGTCGTCGCCGGCCTGCTCGCCGGCCAGCTCGTCGGGGTGGTCCTCCACCGCGTCGTGCAGCAGGCCCGCCACGATCACGTCGACGTCGCGGACCTGGTAGTGGTGCATCATCCGGATCGCCACCCGCAGCAGGTGGTTCAGGTAGGGCTCGCGTACCCGCCGGTCGTCGCGGTGCAGCTCGGCGGCCAGGTCGAGGGCCTCGGTGAGCCGCTCCCGGGCGGCCTCGTCGAACGCGCGCAGCTCCAGCCGGAACCGGGCCAACAGGCCGGGCTCGCCGTGGATCTCGGTGATCGCGTGCATCGGCATGGTGGCCAGGTAGGCGGGAAACTCCATGCGCCACTTATAGCCGATCTTCACCATGTCGCGGGCCCCTGCCGTCGGGTGCCCGACGCACCGCCCCGTGCACGAGGGCCGGCGCACGGCTCAGGCCCGGCCGCCGCCAGAGCTCTCGGTGGCGGCGCCGGTGACCCGGACCGCCTTGACGATGGCCGGGATCGAGCCGATCAGCAGCACCAGCCCCCAGACGAGGGCGACGACGGCGAAGACCAGCGCCCCGAGGTCGTCGACGACACTGACCAGGATCACCGGCACCAGCCGGTGCAGGAACTCCAGCACGACGGTGCACAGCAGCGTGGTGAGGGCGAGCAGCACCAGGCCCTTGTTCTGCAGAAACCGGGGTTGGGCCGCCACGAGCAGCCCGGCCCAGGCGAGCTTGAGCAGCAGCACCAGCCCGAGCAGCACCGAGGCGTCGCCGACCGGGAAGAACCCCCACAGGGCCAGGTAGGCCAGCGTGCCGAACGGCGGGGCCAGGAACAGCGACACCATGACGGTCAGCTCGACGAAGGCGACCAGCAGCGCGACGAACGCCACGACGATCAGCACGATCGAGAAGACCAGCGTCGCGACGCCCTGCACCCGGCCCTGGACCCGGTCCGGCAGCACCAGGCTCAGGCAGAACAGCCCGGTGCTCCAGACCGCGACCGCGTCGACCAGCGCCAGGTAGCCGGTGCCCCGGCCGGACGGCTCGCTGACCCCGGACACGCCGGTGACCCGCACGTCGAGCGCCCCGGCGCTGTCCCGCAGCGCCGCGCCGGCGTCGCCGCCGCCGACGAGCAGCCCGGCGCCGATCTCGACGCCGAGCGCCAGGCCGACGGCGAGCATCGCCAGCAGCAGGAACGGCTTGCGCAGCTCACCCATGTCGGGCCTCCGATGGGGTCAGGACGTGGTGACCGTGACGGCGCAGCCGCCGACGCCGGGGCAGCTCAGCAGCACGTCGGTGGCGCGGTCGACGGCGATCCGGGCGACCGCCCCGGTGCCGTCGGCGGCCGGCGTGACCTCGTCGCGGACGGTGAACTCGGCGTCCCCGGGTGCCGGCGCCTCCACCGTGAACGGGGCCGCGCTGCGCAGGACCAGCGTCCGCAGCCCGCCCGGGTCGGCCACGCGCAGCACGCAGGTGCCGGTGAAGGCCAGCCGGCCGGCCTCGGCGCAGTCGGCCCGTACCGTCGCCGGGTCCACCGCGGCGCGCTCGCCGCCGAGCCGGCCGAGCCGCTCCACCAGCCCGGAGGGGGCGCCCGGGTCGCCGGTGTCGTCCCGGCCGGCGCCGACGGCGACCGCGAACAGCGCCACGAGCAGCACGCCCAGTCCCGCGAGCAGCGCCTTCTGCCCGCCGCTCATCGGGCGTCGGACGGCGCGGGGACCTCGGTGAACCGGATCGCGTCCACGCCGGCGAAGTAGCGGTCCGTGCCCTGGGTCTTGCCGACCACGACGAGCGTGACCCGGTGCGGCCCCCGGGTCAGCGCGACCGTGCCGACGTCGACCCAGTCCGTCTTCCGCACCTCGGGGGTGAAGCCGAGGAACGCGCCGCCGACCTGGGTGCCGTCGATGGTGAAGACCGTGTTGGCGTAGTCGAACGAGGTGGTGCGGACGGCGGCGAACCGCCAGGTGCCGTCGGCGGGGATCTCCACCGTCACGCTCACCTGGTCGCCGATCGCGCGGCCCTGGAAGAACAGCTGGGCGTCCTCCGACCAGGTCACCCCGCAGCAGTTGGGCTGGACCTCCACCGCCACCGACGAGCCCGTCGGCGGCCCCAGCACCGCGCCGGCCACCAGGCTCTCCGCCTCGACGGTGACCACCCGCGGCTCGCCCGGCGCAGGTTCCCCGTCGCGGGCCAGCAGCCAGACCACCGCCGCGCCGACGACGAGGACCAGCGCCGCCGCGGCGGCGATCCACGGCCACGGCGTACGCCGGGGCGGGGCGGCCGCCCGGACCTCGTAGGTGACCCGCCCGCTGGAGCGGGAACTCTCCTCCGGCGCGGTGTTCGCCGAGTACGCGAACCCGGTCATGTCGTAGCGCCGGGGCGCGGTGCCCGGCGGCACGGTCAGCCGGACCAGGAAGGAGACGGAGCCCTGCCCGGGCACCACCCGCTGCGGTTCGGTGACGGTGAACCAGGACCGCTGCGAGCCCTCGCCGGGTGCCACGTCGAAGACGACGGTGTCTGGGGCCGCGTCCGGGTTGGAGACGGTGAACGTCAGCTCGCCGGTGTTGCGGGCGTCCAGGGTGAACTGCTCGGCGGCGGCGACGACCGCCCACTCGGTGGTCATGGTGGCTCCTCTGCGACGACGATCTCGGCGGTGGTCGACGCGGGCTTCTCCGCCTCGACGATGCGGGTGATCACGGCGAGCTGCCCGGCCGCGGCCGGCGGCACGGTGACCACGACGTGGAACGGCCGGTCCCGGGGCTCGTCGATGGCGAAGCCGCCCGTCCCGGTGGCCACCTCCAGGGCCCTCCGCAGGCCGTACGGGGTGCCGCGCCAGCGGGCCAGCAGCGCGCCGTGGGACACCAGGTCCCGCAGCCGCCCCAGCGGCAGCGGCGGCGGGGCGTCCGGCCGGGGCGAGGCGACCACGTGGTCCATCGCCACCCAGCGGGCCAGGTAGGCGACCATCCCGTCCGGGGCCCGGTACGGGTCGAACAGCGCGTCGACGTCGGCGAGCACCGCCTCGTCCGGGGCGTGCAGCGCCTCCATGACGTCCAGCAGCGCCCACAGCACGCTGCCCGGCACGCAGGCCCGCTGGTACGCCGCGGGCAGCAGCCGCTCAATCGCCGCGCGTCGCATCCTGCCGCACCACCTCGATGTCGTGCTCGCCGGAGCAGAGCAGCCACGTGTCGGGGACGGTCACCACGTCGGCGGTGGCCTGGTTGGCGCTGGCCGCCCAGTCGACCGCGTCGGTGCTGCGGTGCACCCCGCGTTCGCCGCCGGCCAGGATCAGCCGGTCCGGGCCACCGGTCGCGGCGACGGCGTCCACCGGCACGAACCGGGTGCGGTCCCGCAGCGGCAGCCCGCAGTTGACCGACACCGGCGCCCACTGCGGCGCGGCGGCGAGGGTGTCCAGCCGCAGCACCCCGCCGCTCTGCGTCGCCGCGACCGCGAGCGGCCCGGAGAACGCGAGGTCCCGGCAGGTGCCGCCGATCCAGCCGGACTGCACCGCCTGCCACTGCACGTCGGACTCGAACAGCCGGGCCCGGCGGCAGCCCTGCCCGGGCTTCTTCGGGTCCGGCTCGCCCGCGCCGCTCCACAGCAGGGTGGCCGGGCCGTCGTACTGGACGGCGAGCACGCGGTTGTCGACGTTGGCCAGCCCGACGTGGGCGAAGCTGCCCGGGCGGCCGGCCTGGGTGGACAGGTAGACCCCGAACCCGGCCTGCGCGGCCACCGCCACGCCCGGCGCGCCCCGCTCGGAGACGAACGCGCGGACGGCGTAGAAGCCCCGGTCGGCGTCGCCGGGGTCGACCAGGATCTGCAACGGCACCGCGCCGGGCAGCAGGGAGACCTCGTACAGGCCGGTGTCGGTGGCGACCAGCAGCGCGCCCGCGCCGTCCCGGTCGATCCAGGCCAGGTCGGACACCCGCGAGTCCAGGTCGGTCAGCAGCGACCACGTCTCGCCGAGGTCGGTGCTCAGGTGCACCCGGGACCCGCCGTCGGCGCGGACGGTGGCGACCGCCACCGAGCCGGGCCGGGGCACGATGCCGGGGCGCACCGGGGCGGGGGCGGGCGTCACCCGCAGCACCGTCTCGCCGTCGGCGAACCGGCCGGCCGGCTCCCAGCCGGCGCCCGCGTTGGTGGAGCGGAACAGCACCGGACCGCGCCCGGCGTACCAGGTCCGCGGCTGGTACTGGTCCACGGCGAGGGTACGCACCTGGGCGTCGGGCACCTCGTCGACGACGAACCGGACCGACTCGACGTAGCGCACCCCCGGCTCGGCATGCTCCAGCAGCCGGTACACGTTGGACGCGCGCAGCGGCTCGCCGAACGCCCAGCCGGCCGGGTTGAGCGGGGTCGGCAGCGGGCTGAGCGTGGAGTGCAGCCGGTCGTGGATGCGCCGCCGGACCGCCTCGACGTCCTCCTCCCGGCGCACCACCACCCGGGCGCGGACCGACACCGCCTTGTAGCGGGCCCAGGTCGCCCGGCAGGAGGTGCCCAGGGCGCGGCGGCGCTCCAGGTCCGCCTCGACCCGGGCCCGGGCCTGGTCCACCTCGTGCTCCCGCAGCACCGCCACCGGCAGCCGCCCACCCGGCCGGGCCGCCTCCGGCACGTACGGCACCAGCACCACCTCCACCTCGCCGGGCCGGGCGAAGCTGTAGACGGCGGCGCGGGTGAAGGCCCGCGCCCGGGCCACGGCCCCGGAGCCGGTGGCGAGCACCTCGAAGTCCCGCGCGGTGACCGCCCGCTGCTGGGCGAAGAACTCGTACGGGCCGCGCAGCAGCGCCGACTCCATGGACTCCGTCTCCCGCCCGCCGGCCGCCGGCGCGGGGTTGTCGACGCGGACCCCGGGCAGCGGGTCGCGCAGGCTGGTCAGCGTGCCGGCCGCCACGTTGCCCGCCGGCCCACCGCCGGCCCGGTACCACAGCCGCACCTGCCGCCCGGCCGGCGGCACGGCGGCGACGGTCACCGGACCCTTCGCCGGGTCGGCGGGGTCGCGCAGGTCCAGGGCGGGGGCGAAGGTGACCGTGCCGGAGCAGCGGTCGACCAGGTAGACCCTGTCCTGCGGGCCGAGCCCGGCGAAGCTGTCCACCGGCCGCCAGATCTCGAACGTGCGGCCGTCGTGCTCCCGCGCGGCGGCGCCCAGCTCCACCGTCCCGGCCGGCACCTCGACGCCGAGCAGCAGGTCCAGCGGCTCGGCGGTGCGCGCCAGCGGCGCCCGGGCGGCGCGCAGCACCTGACCGGGCTGGCCGGTGCCCACCCCGAGCAGTTCCGCCTCCACCGGCTCGCAGTGGTGCATCCGGACGGTGACCTCGTCCTGCCCGGCCGGCAGCAGCGCCGGCTCGGTGGTGACGAAGACGACCGGCCGGGGGTCGGCCCCGCGCGCGGCGGCCACCCGGGTGCCGGCCGGGATCCGGACCGGCCCGCGGTCGCCGCCGGACCGGGTGAACCGGACGTCCGCCCAGGCCACCGTCGGGGCGTGCCGGGTCACCCCGAGCAGGTTCAGGAACGCCACGTACGCCTTCTCGGGCAACTGGTTGAGCCGGTAGATCATCACCTCGGTGAGGTGCGCGAACGCCTCCAGCAGCGCGATGCCCGGGTCGTGCGCGGACAGGTCGGTCCAGCCCGGGCAGGACTGCCGGATCCGCTCCCGGGCCTCGGTGACGAGGTCCAGGAAGGCGCGGTCGTCCAGGTGCGGCACGGGCAGGGTCATGACGTTTCTCCCTCCGGCGGCACCCGGCCGGGCGGTGGCGGGCCGCCGGCCGGGCGGTGACCGGCGTCGGCGGCGTCCCGCTCCGGGTCGTCGGCGGGCAGCAGGTCGACGGAGAACACCAACTGCCCCGGCGCGAGGCTCGCCCGGATCCGGTAGTCGAGCCGGATTACCAGCCGCCACGGGTCGTCGGGGTCGGGGCCGGCGTCGACGTCGAGGACCTCCACCCGGGGCTCCCACCGGGCGACAGCCGCCCGGACGTAGTGGATGGCCAGCCCGGCGGTGGTGTCGTCGTTCGGCGCGAAGACGAGGCGGTGCAGCCGGGAGCCGTACCCGGGACGCATCAGCCGCTCGCCCGGGGTCGTGGACAGCAGCAGGAACAACGCCTGGCGTACGGTCTCGTCGCCCTCGGTCATGGCGAGGCCGCCGGCGGCGGTCAGCGCGAGCCCGCCGCCCCGCCCGGGCTCGAAGCCGGCGCCGACGAACCGGAAGGCCCTCACCGGTCCGCCCCCAGGAAGCCCTGCCGGGGGTCGCGTACCCGGTGGTGCACCAGGCCGGGCGGGGTGCCGTCGGTGAACCCGTCGAGGTGGGACAGGACCACCCGACGGCCGGCGACGCGCACCCAGTCGCTGTAGCCGACCCGCACCCGCAGGGTCCTCCCGCACGGCTTGATCGTCGGCCCGTAGTTCGGGCAGGCGGTGATCTCCCGGCCCTCCGGGTCGTCGTCCACCAGCACCGGCACGCCGGCGACGGTCACCCAGTCCTGCGAGGCCCGGTTGCCGACCCGCCCGTCGTGGTCGCACCTGATCACCGAGTCGCGGTGGATCCAGCGCATCAGCCGCCTCCTTCGTGGTGGGCGCGGGCCAGCGTCCGGGCCCGCTGCGCGGCGGTCGCCGGGTCCTCGGCCGCCTCCGCGTGCAGGAAGTCCACGCTGCGGGCGCGCACGACCATGGCCCGGCCGGGCGCGGAGAGCACCAGGTCGGTCGCGGCGTGCAGGGTGGCCAGTTCGGGGGTCAGCTCCAGCCAGCTGCCGCCCTCGGTGGCCAGCCGCAGGCTCCGCGCGGCGTCGTCGACCACGATCGACTGGCCGCGCGCCGTCCGCAGCGACCAGCGCCGCGCCCGCCCGTCGTCGACCCCCGCGTCGTACGCGCCGGCGGCGCCGAACAGCGCGCCGAGCACGATCCCGGACGCCGGCTCGCCCCCGGGCAGCACCACCAGCACGGCGTCCTCGGGGTCGGGCAGCGCCACGAGGCCCTTGCCGGGGCCGGCACCCGGGCAGAGCACGGCCAGCCACCCGGCGTCGAGCCCCCCGTACGCGGGCAGCTCGACCCGGGCCCGGCCCAGCTCCTCGGGGTCGGCCACGTCGGTGACCCGGCCGAGGGTGACCACGGCCGGGGCGGGCGGCCCGGCCGGCGGGGCCGGGGGAGGGGCGGTGGAGAACCGGCTCAGCTGGCCGGCGGCGTCGACGGTGTGTACCACCTCGGTCAGCACGTACGTCCCCTCGACGGTGGCGGGCACGCCGGTGAGCGCGATCCGCCGGCCGGGCCGCAGCGCGGGGTCGACGTCGGCCACTCCCTCGGCGGTGACCAGGGCGGCGACCCGCGCGTCCAGCCGCGCCTGGGCGAGCGCGGCCAACTCGTCGTCGCCCCGCCCGGGCTGGTCCACGGCGGTCCGTACGCCCTCCGCGCCCACGTCTGCCGGGTCGGGGTCGGCGACGATCCGCCGGCCGCTGCGGGCCGTGCCCACCTGCTGGCTGATCGGCTCGGCCCGCTGCGGGTGCCAGCCCAGCGCGCTGCTCTCCCCGCCGGCCGTGTCGAGGTTGGTCGACAGCCGCAGCGAGTGCAGCCCCCGGCCCAGCTCCAGGCCGACCGGCTCGCCGTGGCCCTCCAGGGTCAGCAGACGCAGCCGGTCACCGTCGGCGACCACGTGCAGGCCGGCCCGCCCGGTCACCTCCCGCAGCAGCTCCAGGTCGCTGTGCCGGTGCTGCGACAGCCGCTCCAGCCGGGGGCCGTCGGCCTCGGCGTGCACGGTCAGCCCGACGTCCCCGCACAGCTCGCGGGCCAGGTCGGCGGCGGTCACCGCCTCGAACACCCGCAGCCGCTGCCGCCGGCGCAGCCGGTGCAGCGCGTCGTACGCCCGCACCCGCAGCAGCGCCACGCCGTCGGCCGCGTACTCGACCTCGACGCAGGTGACCTCGCCGGCGAAGAGGGCGTCGGGATGACCGTCCAGGCGTAGCTCCAGGCTCGCCCCGGTGCGCACCGGCGGGGTGAGCGCGGCGGTGCCGGGCGCGGTGGTCAGCGCCACCTCGCACTGCGTCGGTCGGTCGAGCCGGGCCGCCACCCGGGCCGACACCAGCCGGCGGGCCGCCCCGTCCGGCAGCGGAGCCCCGTCGAGCAGCACGGCGAGCGCGCGCGGGGCGGTCACGGCGCACCCGCCGGGTGGGCGGCCGGGGCCGGCTGCGGCGGCACCGCCAGCGGCGTACCGGGTGGCACGGTGAGCGGGTCGGTGATCCGGTTGTGCTCGGCCAGCAGCCGCCACCGCAGCGGCGAGCCGAGCGCGTCGTGGGCGAGCAGGTCGAAGCGTACGCCCGAGTGGTCGGGCCCGGTCGCGCCGTCGCCGGCGGCCACCACGGCGCTGCCCGGCGCGGCGGTCGGGGTGCTCGCCGCGGCGAGTTCCTCCGCGAAGCCCTCCCGCGCCCGGTCGGCGTCCTCGGCGACCCGGACCAGCTTCAGCCGCAGCCAGGACCGGTGCGGCGAGCCGGTCGCGGTGAACGCGTCGAAGCGCTCGGCCACCGCGACGACGACGCCCGGCACGTTCCAGGTCTTGCCCCAGACCAGCCGCACCAGCGGCGGCCGGAGCCAGCCGTGCTCGGTGGCGGAGTTCTCGGCGAGCATCCACAGCGGGCGGGTGAGTGCCCGCACGTCGGTCGGTCGGACCTGACCCTCGGCGAAGTCCACGTCGAACAGCAGGTCCAGCACCAGTTCGGTGCGGCCCCCGCCGGTGAAGACCAGCGGGTCGTCGGCGAGCCCGGCCCCGGTGAGCTGCCTGCCCGCGGCGCCCCGGTGGCGCACTCCGGCCAGCCGGGTCACCTGCACCGTCTCCGGGTTGAGCAGGCAGTCCACCCGCTCGCCGGTGGCGTCGATGAGGAAGGCGACCCGTTCCATCAGCCACCCGCCTGTTCCCGGTCCAGCCGGCGGACGCGCTCGTCGTCGAGGGCGGGCGGGGGCACCGTCCACAGCGGCCGGTCGTCCGGCAGCGTCGGCCACGGCCCGTCGACCCGCTCCGACCCGCCGGCGCGCGCTGGTCCCGCACCGTCGGCGTCGGGCAGTGCCGGCCAGGGCGCGGTCACGTCCGGCCGCTGGTGCGGACGCCCGGGTGCGGGTCCTGGCCGGTCGGCGCCCGGGCATCCCGTCCCGCCGCACGCCCCCGCTCCTGTTCCCGCCCCCGTTCGTGCGTCCGCTGCCGCTCCTGCTCCCGTCCCCGCTCGGGCCGCGCCGGGCCCGGCCGGTGGGTCCGCCCACGCCCCGCCCAGTCCGCCCGGCCACGTCAACCCCGCCCCGGTCGCGTCTCCGGACGCCGCAGGTCCTGGTACGTGACGGCTTCTCCAGCGCCCGTTCCGTACCAGGATCTCGGGCGACAGTTCGTCCGCGTCGCCTGACCGGGCGGTGCGAGGGTGGGACGGAGCGGCGTGCGCAGCCGTCGTGCGGTCAGGCGCGTCCGATCGCGGGTAGCCGGGCGGTGCCGTGTCCGTGGCGTTCGGCAGGGGCCGGCTTCCTGACGTTTCCGCCGCGCCCGAGGCGCGCCGGGCCGGCGTCACGCCCGCCGCGCCCCACGTCGTCTCCCGGTCGGGTGCCGCGCCCGCCGGGCCGTGGGCGTCCCGGTCGCCGGCCGACCACCGGCCCGTGCTGCCGACGGCGGGGCTGGTGGCGGCCGGTGTGCCGGGGTGCGTCACGGCCCCGCGCGGGGGAACCGCCGGCCGGAGCACGGGCCGGTCGGCCACCGCCGACGGTCGGCCGACCGATCCACCCCCTGGCCCACCTGCCCGGCCGCCGGTTGCCGACGGGTCTCCCGGCCAGCCCTGCCCGCTCGACGGGACGCCTCCGCCCGGCCAGGCGCCTCCGATCGGCCGTCGGCCGCCGCCCCGCCAACTGCCTTCTGCCGGCCGGGCGTCCTCGTCCCGGCGGCCCGACGTCGACGGGTACGGGCGGGTCACGGTAGCCCGCGTCGATCCCCACCCGGGTCCGGCGGCGGGCGGTCGTGGACCGGCCGTCCAGGGCGGTCCGTCGCCCGGCGGATCGTCAGCGGGGCGAGTCGCGCGGTGGCCCGCGCCGGCCGGGCGGCTCGCGCCGTGGTCGGCGTCAACGGGGCGGCTCGGGCCGTGGTCCGGTCCAACGGGGCGGCTCGGGCCGTGGTCCGGCCAGACGGTGCGGCTCGGGCCGTGGTCGGCGTCGACGGGCGGCGGGGGAGCGGGGCCGGTCGGGCCGAGGTCCAGGTCGAGGTCGCGCAGCAGGCCGGGGGCGTGCGCGGACACCACCCGCAGCCAGTGCTCCGGGGGCTGGCCGGGCCGGCGTGCCGGCGCCGCCGTCCCCGTCGCCGCGGCCGGCGGTCGGCCGGGCGGGGACCGGTCCTCAGCCGGGGACCGGTCCTCGGGCGGGGACGGCGGGCCGGATGCGAGCAGGCGGGTGAGCTGGTCGCGCTCGGTGGGGGTGGGCGGGGCGGCCGGTCCGGCGGAGTCGACCAGCCGGGCCAGTTCGTCGACCGCCGTGGCCGTCGCGCGCAGCCGGGCGGCCAGCCAGCTACGCGGTGGTCGGCGCGGCGGCACCGCCGGTCTCCAGTTCCAGGCTCTCGTACCGCAGGGTGAGCGCCGCGATCGCCAGCTCCTGGCCGAGGGTGTTCAGGTGGGCGCCACGCCACCTCGTCGGCCAGGCGTTGATCAGGTTCCAGCGCAGCACCTCCGCCGTGCCGGCCGCGTCCAGCAGCACGATCGAGACGTTGCGCCGGCTCACCGTGCCCCGGGCCACCGCGTACGTCCAGTCCCACAGCTCCCGGGAGGCGGTGAGCCCGAAGTGCAGGGTCACCGGCGCGTACTCCACCTGGCCGGGGACCATCCGGATGCGGTCGTTGCCCTGTTCCCGGTACGGCACGCCGGGAATGGTCATCTCCAGGCCGCTGACCTCGGTGAAGTGGCCGTTGGTCACGCCGTTGACGAGGAGCTTGAAGTTGTAGGCCCGGTACGGGTCGACCGGGGCGCCCGGCTGCGGGGTGGCGGTGGTCGGCATGTCAGCCTCCGATCGTCTCGGTCTCGGCGCCGCCGGCCCACTGGCTCAGCTTGAAGACCACGAACTCCGCCGGCTTGACCACCGCGATGCCGATGTGGGCGACGACCATGCCCGCGTCGCGGACGTCCGCCGGGTTGGTCTCCTCGTCGCACTTGACGAAGAACGCCTCCTCGGGCGTACGCCCCAGCAGCGCGCCGTCGCGCCAGACCCGGGTCAGGAAGGCGCCGATGTCGCGGCGGATGGACCGCCAGAGGGTGAAGTCGTTCGGCTCGAAGACCATCCACCGGGTGCCGTTGGCGATCGCCTGCTCGATGGCGATGCAGAGCCGGCGGACGTTGAGGTAGCGCCATTCGCTGGCCTCGGCGGCGAGGGTGCGGGCGCCCCAGACCCGGATGCCCTCGCCCGGGAAGTAGCGGATCACGTTGACGCCCTTGGGGTTGAGCACGTCGTGCTCGGGCCGGGTGACCAGGTGGGCGAGGTCGACGGCGCCGCGTACGGGCTCGTTGGCCGGCGCCTTGTGCACCCCGCGCAGGGCGTCCGTGCGGGCCCAGATGCCGGCCATGTGCCCGCTCGGCGGGGTGAGCACCAGCTCGCCGCTGAGCGGGTCGCGTACCCGCAGCCAGGGATGGTAGAGCGCGCCGAAGTCGGACTGCCGGGGCCGGCACGCCGTCGGCGCCTCGTCCTCCGACGCGGACCCGCCGGAGCCGGACCCCGGGCCGCCGGAGCCCGCCGAGCCGGACCCACCGGATCCGCCGGAGCCCTCGGCCGGCTTGGGCGGCTTGCCGGTGGACGGCGTCGCCACCCTGGTCAGCGCCGAGATGTCCGTGACGTCCGGGGGCGGGTCGCAGATCGCCACCATCGTGCGGGTCCGCTCCGCCATGCTGAGCAGCGCCTCGTGCGAGACCGGGTCGTGGAAGCCGGGTGCGGCCAGGATGGAGACCTCGTCGACGGCCTCCAACAGTTGCAGGCCGCCGCGCCGCTTCCCGGTGCCGGTGATCTCGCCGTCCGCGCCGACGTTGACGACCCAGCAGCGGCTGCCGCCGTTGTCGAGGAAGCCGAAGACGGCCCGGGCCAGCGGGGTGCTCTCCAGGCGGTCCCCGTCGGCGTAGAGCCGCAGGAACTCCGTCCAGTTGTTGACCGCGACGGCTCTGCCGAGCTGCGCGGCGGGGTCCGGGGCGACCCCGACGAAGGCGGCCGTGCTGGTGCTGGCCGGTCCGATCGGGCGGGCGCCGCCGGGGACCTCCTCGACGTAGATGCCGGGCGAGAAGTAGGTGGGCATCGGTCCTCCCGGTGCGGTTCGCGGCCGGCGGCGCGGGACGTCCGCCGGAACGGGGGTCAGCGGGGCGGGGGTGCGCAGACGATGACGATGTCGGGCTCGGTCGGGTCGACCTCGGCGGTGAGGACCCGCCCCCGGCCGGTGAGCCGCAGCCGTACCGGACCGGGGCGGTCGGGGTCGTGCGGCACCCCGGCGACGCGGAACCGGCCGGCGGGGTCGGTCGTGGTGGCGCACGCCGTGCCGACGACCTCGATCCGCACGGCCGCGAGGGGCTGCTGCTCGGGCCCGACCACGCGGCCGTCGAAGGCCAGCATCTCCAGCTGCCGCAGCCGCAGCGGCCGCAGCACCGGCGGCGCCGGCGGCGTCGGGTGGGCGACCTGGGCCGGCACGTCGATGAGCAGGGCCGGGCGGGGTCCGGTGCCGAACGCCGCCCAGAGCCGCGGGTCGCCGGCCTCCAGCACGACGGCGCGCTCCCCGCCGGCGGTCGCGGCGGCGAGCACCCGGTCCAACCCGGGCAGCGCCGCCGGCCCGCCGGCGCAGAGCAGGTAGCGGACGGTGAAGCGGTACGGCTCGCGGCCGCCGCTGCCCCGGGTCTGCCGGGCCGGGCGCAGCTCCATGGGCCAGAGCGTGAGCCGGGCGGGGTCGTCGTCGGGGCGCGGCGGACCGACCGGGACGGCTTCCCCCGCCGCCCCGGCCAGCCAGGCGGCCAGTTCGGCGGTGGCCGTCTCGATCGGGCCGCGCCCCGGCGTGGTCATCGCGGCGGCGTCCCCTGGACGCGGTACGCGATGGCCTCGTTCCACACGTGCGGGTAGACGCCGATCTCGAAGTACCGGGTGAATCGGTTGATGGGTGCGTTGGTGTGGTCGTGGTAGAGCAGCCAGACCGGGGCGATGGTGAACAGCACGTAGTTGGCGAGCACCAGCGGGATGTAGAGCGGGCCGAGGACGCGCGCCTGGAGGATGTGCACGTCCTCGTGCCGCTGGATGCCGGGCCCGGAGCCGGCGCAGACCGTGCCGATGGTGGTGGCGTACCGGGGGGAGACGCCCTCGACCACGTTGACCCGGCAGCTGTGCTGGGAGGTGGGCCGGTCCAGCGAGTGACCGACGAGCACGTGCGCGGCCAGGTAGACCGCGCCGACGACGGTGTTGAGCAGGCTCCAGGTGTGGTCGACGACGAACAGGAGGACGCCCTTCGGGTCCGGGCCGTAGACCCGGGCCGAGGCGACCGCCCAGCCGAAGATCCCGCCGACGAGCAGGCCGGCGACCGCGCCGATGAGCAGCCCGACGGTGCCGCCGGCCAGTTGGCCGAGGACCGCGCCGGTGACCACGTGTGCGACGGTGCTGAGGATTCCGTAGATCATGACGGCTCACCTCATACCCAGGAGCGGAGGATGCGGGGCTCGCGTCCCTGCGCGAGCTGGGTCGGCGACGCCTGGGTCGCCTGCCGGTTGCCGGGCGGGAGCTGGTTGATGCCCAGCGCGGCGGAGAAGATGACCAGCCCGTTGAAGAACGCGATGATCCACTTCTCGGCGCCGGCGTCCGTGGCGAACGCCGCGGTGAGGTAGGACAGCGCGAGCGCGATGCCCAGCGCGATCCACTTGCGGGCCTTGTCGCCGCTCGGGCCGATCAGCCCGCCGATGACGTTGGTGGCGAGCAGCGTCGCGGCGCTCGCGCCGGTGAGGCTGCCCAGGGCGGCCCAGGTGAAGAGATCGTTCATCGCCGATCTCCCTTCGGTTGTGCGGTGGTGCGACCGGGGTGTGGTGGTGGTGAGGCCGGCGGCTCCGGGGAGTCTCCGACGGGCCCGGTCCGCCGCCGGCGGGCGGCGGGCGGGAGGGG
>NZ_JBFAVI010000023.1:0-61826 GCF_040679695.1 Micromonospora sp. NPDC052213 | reverse complement strand
GCCCAGGCACCAGACACGGTGCCCCGGCCGACCCGCCGACAAGGCACCTCTCGGCTATTCCCTAACAACTCCTAACCACCAGACCCGTTTCTCGCGTAGCGCTTTGCGGCGATGAGGCAGCACCCATGGCCGTCACGTCCCGCGGAGTGGTGTAGGAGCGGACCTGCTACGGCGTGCCGCCAAGATAGAGGCGGGTCATCGCGTGAGTCTCTGTGTGAACGACCAAGAACACGCAATCGTGACGGCTGCGATCGTGGCCCGCGACAAGTCTCCAGATCAAGCATCCGCGCACATCGTCGCCGCGCTGTTCGGGATCGGCAGGGCCTGCCTGGTCTAGCAGGGCGGGCGCGCGCGAGCACCCCGGCCTGTCGTGGATCGCCGCCGGCGTCCTCGCCCTCGGCGCAAGTTCGTCGCCACCTCCAGCAGCGAGCACACGCAAAAGACGAATATGGGCGGTTGCCAGTCTATTCACGATGGTTGTCCGCCTGCCGAGACGTCGGCGCGGCCCCACCGCCCACGAACGCCACACAGGGTGATTCGGCCGATCCGATCGGGAATCACCGGATCGGTCGCCAGACGGCCGGCGTGCGGCTCCATGCCGAGCATCGTCCGGAGCAACAGCATGGGTGTGCCCGTCGACCACGCCTGCGGACTACATGCGGTGGGGTACTGGACGGGGTATCTGGTCAACTCTCGTTCGTAGCCGGCGAATGCTTCTGGTAGGCGCCCCCTGAAGTACTGCGCCGCATCGATGATCGCTTCCGCGATTCGCCCGGCCTGTTCGGCGAAGCCGTAGCGCCGGAGCCCCCATGCGATGATCGAGTTGTCGAATGGCCAGACCGTGCCGACGTGATAGCCGACCGGGTTGTATCGTCCCTCACCCTTCGCCAGTGTCCGTACGCCCCAACCGGAGAAGAGTTCCGGTCCGGCCAGGTGGGCGGCGATCGCGCCGGCGCGGGACTCCTCGACGATGCCGCTCCACAGCAAGTGGCCGATGTTCGAGGAGAGCGCGTCCACCGTCCGGCCGTCGGTGTCGAGGGCCAACGCATAGAATTCACGGTCCGCCACCCAGTAGTCGTGGTTGAACCGGCGTTTGAGATCCGCCGCCTGTGCCTCGAGCGCGTCGGCGTACGCCGGATCGTTCCAGAACTCCCGGGCCAGTCGGGCGCCGCGCATCTTTGCGTCGTACGCGTAGCCCTGCAGTTCACAGGTTGCCCGGGGCAGCCCCGGCAACGTCCCGTCGTGGTAGGAGATGGAGTCCCAGGAATCCTTCCAACACTGGTTGTCCAGCCCGGTCTGTTTATTCCGACGCTGGTACCACAGGTAGCCGTTGCCCATGATGTCGCCGTACTCGTCGATCCAGCCCAGCGCGGCCCGCGCAACCGGCTCGAGGTGCCGCACCAAGGCGACGTCGCCGGTCCAGCGCTCGTACTCGTCGAGCAGCACCACGAACAGGGGAGTGGCGTCAGCCGCCCCGAAGTACGGCGAGTGCGGCTGCTCTGCGAATGCGACCGTCTCCCCGTACCGCACCTCGTGCAAGATCTTGCCGGGCTCCTCCTCGAGAAAGTCGTCCAGCCTGCTGCCCTGCAAAGCTCCTAGCACCTGCAGCGTTGTGGCGGCGAGGCCCGGCACGAACGGCAGCGCCTGCAGAGACACGAAGATGCTGTCGCGACCGAAGATGCTCATGAACCATGGCAGCCCGGCCGCCGGAACACTCTCCCCGCCAGCGATCAGCGGCATGAATCGTAGCGCGGCAAGATCGACCAGCCCGCGCTGATATGCCGTCGCCAGCGACTTGTTGTCGCACTCGAGCCGTGGTGCGCGACGCAGCCACGCCTCGAGGTCATGGCGCATCTGTGGCCTCGTCCGACCGGGCCGGCCCTGAAGAGCCATGCGAATGTCCCGCCCGTCCGGTCCCACGGTTTCGACGCGTATCTCGGCGGCCCACTGACTGTGGGGTTCGAGCCGGACGGTGAAGGTCAAGCCCCGCTCGTCAACATGGGCGGGCGGGTCACTGGTGATGACGCTCTCGCGGCGGAACGTCCCTCGCTGATAGCCGAGACGCAGACAGCCGTTCTCGATCCGGGTGTAGTAGCTCCCCTTCTTCTGCCGTACGTCCTTGATCTCGAACAGGTCGGCGAAGTCGCTGCTGGCGTCCACACGGATGCACACGTGGACCGGCTCCCGCTCATGATTGAGGACGGTCAGTCGCTCGTGCATGCTGCCGATGATCGAACGTTGGCGGATCACGGACAACTCGGGTTCGATAAGGGGCGACGGGGCGACGGGGACCAGGAAATAACGCGTCTCGTAGTACTCCAGGTCATCAACGGTCAGTGCCTGCAGCCGTTCGCCGTTGACGCTCAACTGCCACGTCGACAGGAATCGTGTGTCGAACGAGAAGAGACCAGTCGGAAACGTGGGCGACGCTACGATGTCGCCGTTGGAGTCGCTCACCACGAATGTGCCGCCGTCCAGAATTCTGACGAGATCCGCGCTCATGGCCGGTGTTCCCGACCGCCGACCTGCGGGTGGCGTGCCCAAGGCGGACCGGGGAAAATGCGTTCAAAGCGGGCCAGCAACATCAGATCACCCTCAACCACGACCTCGTTCCGCAGCCATGCCCGCCGCATGCGTTCACGGCCGGTCGCCATGCTGTCGAACAGCGCGTGGTCGGTGCGAACGACGCAGTCGGCCCCGCGTTCCTCCCGCGACACCCGGACCTCCCCGTTCCTGATCTCCACGAACCAGTGGTTCGTCCGGTGATCCTGGCTAAGGCTAAACAGGATCGTGCCCTCCGTTCCCTCCAACAGGGGTTCATGCGCACGCCTGCGTACCGCCTCGAAGAATTCGCCGGTCGGATCCCGAATGGGTCCTCACCCCCTATGCGCCACGCCACCCTTCACCCGGCAGCAGACCCCTCGACGGCAGCAGACCCCTCGACGGCGTTACATCCCTGGGTTACCCACAAGAGGTGAACCGACACGTGCGGAGCCCTTGGCGACGGCGATCAAGGAGTCACGAGATTCATGGCGTCGAACTACCGCCGAGTACTCGGGGTGCTGTTGATCGAATTGCACGGTTCCGGTAGGCCAGCAGGCCGCCGACGGTCGTGGCAGCGCCGGCTATCACCATCATGATCACCATCGGGGCGATGGATCCGTTGGTCGCGCTGGTGAGGGAAAGCGCGGGAATTGGCAAAAGTGCGCCGCCGATGAGTACGGCGATGGTGATGCTGGCCGCTACACCGATGTAACGCAATTTGACCGGAAACAGGTCTGCCGTCAGTGCTGGCGCTATCCCGCTGAAGATCCCGTACGGGACGGCTCCGACCATCATCGCCGCCAGCAGTGCCGGCAAGGACGATGCGCCGACCAGCCAATACGATGGCGCCGCCCAGAAGATCAGCCAAACGCCGGAAATGATTATTGCCCGTTCCCTGCCCCACCGGTCCCCGTAATGGGCGCTCGCGATGGCAACGATGACTATGACGGTCGCGGTCGGCATCAGTCCGAGTTGTACCCAGGAGACGGGCAGAGTTGGTACGTAGACCTTGACGTAGGCAAGTAGGCTTGTCAGGTACGCATAGGCGAAGGCGGCCGGGCCAATCCCCATAAGGATCCCAATCGCAGCGGGCCTGGGCGCCTCCCTGAGGAGCTTTCGGATCTGGCCGGCGCCGGCGGCTCGTCTGACGTTTGGACCCTTCATCGCGGCGACGAACTCCGGCGTCTCCGCCAGTCGGGCACGGAACAGCAGGCCGACGATCACCAGCAGGGCGCTGAACAAGAAGGGAATTCGCCATCCCCACACGTCGAATACCGCCGGGCCCACGGCAGCGTTGACCACCACCAGTGTCACCGCGACGATCAGGATCCCCAACGGGAAGCCAATTTGTGGGAACGACCCATATAAAGTCCGCCGATGCGGCGGCGCATGCTCGACGGCAACCACCACCGCTCCCGGATATTCGCCACCGACGGCCATCCCTTGCACCAGTCGGAGTGCTACCAAGAGAAGGGGCGCGGTTATACCGATGGTCGAGTACGTCGGAAGCAGTCCGATGCCGACGGTCGCCACACCCATCATGGCAAGAGACCCGAGAAGGGCAGGGCGCCTGCCGACGCGGTCGCCGATGCGGGCGAATAGTGCAGCACCCAGGGGCCGTATGAAGAAGGCAACAGCATGACTGGAGAAGGCGGCCAGGGTGCCGAGCCATGGGTGGAAACCGGGAAAGAAGAGCGGGCCAAAAACAGTTGCCGCAATGAACGCGTAGAGCAGGAAATCGTAAATTTCAACCGCAGTGCCGATCATCGCAACTAACGCGACCTGTCGCGGCGTCAGGAAGGTCTTCGGCATAAGACCTCCAGAGGCGGTCACTTCCTGCAGCGAACCTCGATGGACATCGCGGCTTCCCATTTCTGCCGAAGGTAAACACCGACGTTCTTGCTGCCCTGTTCGTACGAAGCCTGCTGGCACGTCCACCAGGCCGACCGGATCGAGACAGCTACAGGCTGCCCCCATAGGGGATCGCGGAGTCGGTTGGCAGCGCGATGCTGGCGATGCGCCGGAGGCCGTCACGGAAGGTGCGGTTGGCTGCCCATCCGTTCATGGGCGGTCGGGGGCGTTGCGCCATACCGGTT
The DNA here is from genome assembly GCF_040679695.1 of Micromonospora sp. NPDC052213. NCBI lineage: Bacteria > Bacillati > Actinomycetota > Actinomycetes > Micromonosporales > Micromonosporaceae > Micromonospora > Micromonospora sp. NPDC052213. The sequence continues at coordinate 57,186 of NZ_JBFAVI010000023.1, read as the reverse complement.
GGGTGTGCGGGTAGCGGTGGAGCTGGCATTGGATACCTGCGCGGGTGATGACGATGCAGGTGGCGCGAGCCAATGGCTCAGTGCAGGCGCAGGGTGCCCGCGTAACTCTTGTTCGCGGCGGCCCGCAAGAGCCTGTTCTGCGTACGGACGACGTCGGTCGGTCTAACGTGGCGTAGCAGCGCGTTCACGTTCGCGTCGAGGGTGCGTGTGACGATGACGGCGGGGGAGATCTGGGTACACGCCCTCTTTCCCGCAGCGGTGGCGAGCGGGCGCAGGCGCAGGCCGGCCAGTTGGGGCGGGATGACGGTGGGCATCGAGTGCCAGACCGCCGCGTCGATGTCCCCGGCGAGCACGGCTGCCGGGGCGAAGACGAATGGGCACTGCACGTACTCGGGGTTGCGGTCGCCGAACTCGGCCTCGCTCAGCCGTTGGTGGTCGTACGAGTTGCGGTCGATGCCCACCCGCAGGGGAGTGCCCGGCCTGCGGGTGGCGTGCTCGACAACGACGAGGGAGCCGTTGGAGTAGAAGGTTCCCGGGCCCAGGTCGAGACCGGCCAGTCCGGGCAGGGTTTCCTTGTGCCGCTCCAGCGCCCCGGCCGAGGTGACCGTGGCGTGCACCCGCTCGTGGTAGACGTCCTCGAGCCGGGTGATCGCGCCCGGGCGGAAGTCGGCGACTACCGCGATGCCGAGGTCGGCGAGCGCGTTCTGGATCGCTTCGAGGATGCCCTGCTGCTCGACGGGGCCTTGCGGCGGCAGGATCATCCGGAAGTTGCCGAGGGCGGCTGCGTTCCATAGCTGTCCGATGTCCCGGCTTACCACCACGGTGCCCTGATGGCCCCGCGCGGTCAGGGTCACTGCTCCGGCGTCCTGCAGGTTGCGCAGCGCCTTGACTACCGTGCCCGTGCCCGCGCCCGTGCTCGCCTGCAACTCCTGCACCGTCGGGATGCGTTGACCCACCTCGCGGGCGAGCAGTACCCGCGCCACGTGGGCGCGGACATCGGGTTCGGCGGTCGCAGTCACGGCCGGGAACCGAGGCCCAGCTTGCCGGGGTTGAGCAGATGGCTGGGGTCCAGCGCATCCTTGAGCCGGCGGAGCACCGGATAGCCGGTGCCCAGGGACTCTTCGACCCAGGGCTGTCGGGCCAGGCCCCCGCCGTGGTGGTGCGAAATCTCGCCGTCGTGGGCGATCACCACCTTCATGGCCCGGGCCCAGATCTCCTCGAGCCGGCTCAGCGCCACCTCGTCGTCGTCGGCCTGGCCGAGCAGAATCAAGTAGAGCGACGAGCCCTGGTCGTACACGTGCGAGAAGTGACCCAGCACCTCGCCGGCTAGCGGGGCGAGCTGCTCCTTGAGCTCGGCGTACATCGGGCCGATCCGGCTCCACAGGTTGGCGACTTCGACGGTCTCGGCGTACCCACCTGGCCGGGCGAGGAGGTTTTCCACCGTCGAGAAGTCGTAGCGGCGGTCGAGCCAGGCGTTGACCGGTGCGGCCCCCATGCTCGTTCCTCCCAGCGACGCGACGATCGCGGTGGCCGCGGCGTGCTCGGCGGTCGCGACGTCAGCCAGGCCCTCGTGTCCAAGGAACAATACCGGTGCGGTGGCGGGCGTGGTGGGGACGGCGTGGGCGGCCTCGTCGAGGTCGTAGAAGCGGACCAGGAACGGTCGCAGCCCGGCCTGGCTGATGCGCCGCATTGCGGCCAGACCGGCGTCGACGGTCGGTAGTGCGAACGCCTCGACGATCCGGTGCTCGGCGCGTGCGAAGACCTTCAGCGTCACCTGGGTGACCACGCCCAGGGTGCCCTCGGAGCCGATGAACAGTTGCTTCAGGTCGGGGCCCATCGCCGCGCGTGGGCGCTGGCCGAGCTCGGCGATCGTGCCGTCGGCCAGGACCACCTGGTAGCCGACGAGGAGGTCCTCGATGCCGCCGTAGCGGGAGGAGAACTGGCCGGTGGCCCGGGTAGCGATCCAGCCGCCGATAGTGGACCGGCCGAGCGACTGGGGTGAGTGGTTAAGTGTGAGGTCGCGCTGGTTGAGCCAGGCTTCGAGGTCGCTGCCGCGTACGCCGGCCGCGACGGTGACCGTGCGGTCGACCTCGTTCAGTTCGGGTTCGGAGACCAGTTCGGCCATGTCGAGCACGATGCCGCCCGCGACAGGCAGCGGCTGGCCGGTTACGGAGGAGCCCAGGCCCCAGGCGGTGATGGGGGTGTCCGTCTCGGCGCCAATCCGCAGTGCCTCGACGACGTCGGCGACAGTGCGGGCGCGCACGATCGCGTCCGGACGGAAGGGGTGCCTGCCGAGTTTGGCCCACACGGTGGCGACAGGCCACGTGTCGTGGCTGCGGGCGTCGCGGTCGGCGTCGTCGGTGAGCAGCGCGTCCGGGCCGAAGGCGTGGCGGAGTTGGTCGATTACCGAGGCGGCCGACATGACTTACTCCCTGATCACTAATCGGACCGCCTGTCACGCTCCGGGTGCGCTTACTCAATCCTCAAAAAACTGAGTTGTCAAGACGTGTTGTGCGGGTTGCGGGACTCGATGGCCTCCCTCCCCAGGGAGGCGTCAGGACCAGGAAGTCTGCCGAAGCAAACCCTTGACATGTTGGAAACGGCACTCCTAGCCTCTGCTCAACAGACAGACTTCTGAATTTTCGAGGACGGGCCCACAGGCCGCCACCCACTACGGGAAGGTGAGAAGCGGTGACAGCGCACGCACTGCTCGAGGCGCGAGGGGTGAGGAAACGTTTCGGCGCCGTCGAGGCCCTGCGCGGAGCGAACTTCTCCGTCCATCCCGGTGAGGTCGTGGCGCTCATGGGCGACAACGGCGCCGGCAAGAGCACCTTGATCAAGACGATCTGCGGGGTGCACGGCCCTGACGAGGGTGAGATCCTCTTCCACGGCAAGTCAATCGCCGGCTGGACGCCCAGCGAGATCCACGCGATGGGCATCGAGACGGTCTACCAGGACCTCGCCCTAGCGCCCGACCTGGACACCGCCGCAAACCTCTACCTCGGTCGTGAGTTGCTCGCGAAGGGCCTGCTCGGCCGGCTCGGGGTGCTGGACAAGAAGCGGATGGCGACGCATGCCCAGCAGGTGCTCACCGAACTGAACGTCAACATCAAGGACGCCTCGGCTCCGGTCGCCATGCTCTCCGGCGGCCAGCAGCAGAGCGTCGCCGTCGCACGGGCCGTCACCTGGGCGAACAAGCTCGTGATCATGGATGAGCCGACCGCCGCGCTGGGCGTGCCCCAGACCCGCGCGGTGCTCGACCTGATCCGCCGGGTCCGTGACTCGGGCCGCTCGGTCGTGCTGATCAGCCACAGCCTCCCCGACGTCATGGCCGTTTCCGACCGCATCGAGGTGCTCCGGCTCGGCCGCCGTGTCGCCCGGTTGACGACCCGGGACACCACCGAGGAACAGATCGTGGGCGCCATGACCGGCGCGTTCACCAGTGAGGACGCGGCATGACATCGACTACCGAGACGCCCACCGAGACACCGGCTGGCAGCGCCGTCCCGCCCCGCGGCCGCCGCGTGTTGCTCGGCTCGGCCACCGACATCACCGCGGTCCTGCTCGTGATCGTGGCCCTGTTCGCCATCCTCGACTTCGGTGCGTTCTTCACCAGCGCGAACCTGATCAATATCCTCATCAACGCGTCCCTGCTGATCGTGATGGGTGTCGGCGCGACGTTCGTGCTGATCACCGGCGGCGTCGATCTCTCGGTCGGTTCGGTGCTCGTCTTCTCGGGCGTCATCGCGGGCAAGGTGATGATCGCCATGGGTCCGCAAGGCTGGGGCGCCAGCATCGTCGGCGTCGTCGTCGCGATGCTGGCCGGCGCTGTCTGGGGCGCGATCAACGGCATCGTGATCACAAAACTACGTGTGCCGCCGCTGATCACCACGCTCGGATCGTTTGGGGCCGCGATGGGCCTGGCCCAGATCGTCACCAACGGCAACGACCTCAAGGACGTGCCCAACGAACTGATCGACACCCTGGGTGTCGGGCGCTTCGTTGGCCTGCCCTGGCTGGTCTGGGTGGCGCTACTGGTAGCGCTCGTCGGCGGTCTGATCCTCGCGCTCACCCGTTACGGGCGGCGCACCTACGCGATCGGCTCGAACGCCGAGGCAGCCCGGCGGGCCGGCATGAACGTCGACCGGCATCTGATCAGCGTCTACACGGTCGCGGGGCTGCTCGCCGGCCTGGCGGGAATCATGAGTTACGCCCAGTTCGGCTCCACGACCCTGAGCGGCCACGGCACCGACAACCTCGCGGTAATCGCCGCGGTTGTCATCGGCGGCACCAGCCTCTTCGGCGGCGTCGGCACCATGTTCGGCACCCTCGTCGGCACCATGATCCCCGCCGTGCTCGCCAACGGCCTGGTGATCGTCGGCCTCAACTCCTTCTGGCGCGACTTCGCCGTCGGCGTCGTCCTCGTCGCGGCCGTCTACCTCGACCAGCTGCGCCGGCGGTCCCGCACCAGGCGTTGAACCCACCCCCTACCACCCCCTCTTTCAGTAACCCAGGAAGGAATCCCCCCATGCGTCCTTACCGCTGGGTATCTGCCGCGACCGCGGCCATGCTCCTGACTTCTCTCGCCGCCTGCGGCGGCAACGACTCCGGCGGCTCCGGCGACAAGACCAGCGGCTTCAAGATCGCCCTGATCCCGGGCGTCGCGAACGACGCCTACTACGGCTCCGTAGCGTGCGGCGTGCAGGCCGCCGCGAAGGCGAGCAACTCGACCGTCGAGGTACAAGCGCCAAAGTCGTTCAGCCCGACCGACCAGATCCCCATCCTGCAGGCGGTCATCGCCAAGAAGCCTGACGCGATCATCATCGCGCCGACCGACAGCAAAGCGCTGTACGCGCCGCTCAAGCAGGCCGTCGCCCAGGGCATCAAGGTGGTCCTGGTTGACACCACGCTCGAGGACCCGTCTCTGGCGGAAGCGCAGGTCAGCTCCGACAACGTCGAGGCCGGCAAGACCGCCGCGGCCAAGCTGATCGAGCTGCTTGGCAACAGGTCCGGCTCGGTTCTCACGGTCAACCTGTCGGCCGGCGTCACCACTACCGACGACCGTTTCAAGGGCTTCGCCGAAGGACTCAAGGCCGCGCCGGCACTCAAGGACCTGGGCCAGCAGTACTCCAACAACAGTGTGCAGACCGCGTCCTCGATTGTCTCGTCGACGATCGCCGCCCATCCCGACCTGGTCGGCATTTTCTCCACGGCCGCGTTCAACACCGAGGGGGCCGTCGCGGCGCTGCGCGCGGCCAAGGACACCAAGGTGACCGTCGTCGGCTTCGACGCCAACCCGCCCGGCGTCAAGCAGATCCGCGACGGCGAGGTCGCCGCGCAGGTCGTGCTCAAGCCGTACGACGAGGGCGTGGCGGCCGGCGAGCAGGCCATCAACGCGCTTACCGGCAAGCCGGTCACCAAGGTCATCTCGACCGGCGCGGTGGTGGCCACCAAGGACAACCTGGACAGCCCCGAGGTCAAGAAGTACCTCTACAGCTTCGACTGCCCGGCGGCTTGATCTCCACCCCATCTTGGCGAAAGGTAGACATGGACTCGCGTACCGGTAAGAAGATCAGGCTCGGCCGTCTGCTGAGCCCGACCACGGGAAGGTCGGTCGTCGTCGCGGCCTCACACGGTGTGATGAGCGGCCCGCCCGCCGGACTGCGGACCCGGGCCGAGATCGATGCGGCCTTCGCCAAGATGGGGGCGGCCGACGGCGTCATGGTGTCCCCCGGCATGCTGCCGCTCCTCGAGGACTTCTACGTCGGCAGGGGCCGCCCCGCCGCGGTCCTGCACCTGGACTGGAAGAACCACGGCCGCAGGATCTACACCCCCGGCAAGGACGGGCGCAGCGAGGGCGTTCTGGCCCAGCTCGCCTCGCTCGAGGAGGTGGCCGCCGCCGGCGTCGACGCGGTCATGACCTACCTGTACATCGGTCAGCGCGACAGCACGCTCGAACGGGCCGAGATCGAGCGCAATGCCCGGATCGTCGCCGAGGCGGCCAAGGTCGGCGTCGCCGTCATCGTCGAGCCTCGGTCGTCGCTGGAGGCCGAGGGAGGCGACGCACTCAGCACCGAGGTGCTTAGCCTGTACTGCCGGATCTCCGCCGACATCGGCGCGGACCTCGTAAAAGTTCTGTGGAACGGGTCCGTGGACGCGTTCGCACCTGTGGCGCAGAGCTGCTACGCGCCGATCCTGGTCGCAGGCGGCCCGGGCGGTGAGGACGAGAAGGACACGCTTCAGCTTGCCGCTGACTCGATCGCGGCCGGCGCGGCCGGAGTGATGTTCGGCCGCCGGGTCTTCCGGGCTTCCCGTCCCGACGCCGTGCTAGCCGGGCTGCGCAGCGTCGTCCACGAGGGTGCGTCGGTGGATGACGCCCTCGCCCGACTGTGAGGGACGGACGCCAATGTTGCTGATCGTGGGTGAGGCGATCGTCGCCTACCAGCGGGACATCGGCGCGGACGGCTCACACGCCGACGCTCCGTACACCGGGCCGTGGCCGAGCGGCTCGCCCGCGATTGCCGCGTACGTGGCCGCCCGGCTCGGCGTACCCACCATGTTCGTCGGTGGAGTCGGCCGGGACAGTCACGGCAAGGTGATGGCGGACGGCCTCGCCGCCGGGAATGTGGTGACCGACCACCTCGCGATAGCCGCGGATGCCCCGACCGCAACGGCCTACATCACCTACCGAGGAGAGGCGCGCGACTTCGACTTCCGGGTGGCCGGCACGGCCGCGACGCTGATCAACGAACGGGATCTCGGTGACCTGCCGGAGCGGGCCGACTGGGTGCACATGTCGGGCTCCGCGCTGATCTTCGGCGAACCGCTCGCCGCGACGACCCTGTCCGCGCTGCGTCGGGCCCGAGCGGCCGGCGCCCGGATCTCGGTCGACCCGAACGTGCGGCCCGAAGCCCTGCACCGCTCGGCCCGCAGCGCGCTGATCGAGGTGCTCGGGCTTGCGCACGTGCTGCTGCCCAGCGAGGGCGAACTCGCGGCGCTCGGCGTTGACGCACTCTCCCTGGTGGCCGCGGGCGCGACGGTGTGCACGACGCTCGGCTCGGGCGGCGCGACCGTCACCGACGCTTCCGGGACCACACACGTCGACGCGCTGCCGGTGGAACCGGTGGACACGGACGGGGCGGGGGACTCGTTCGCGGCCGGCTTCATCGCGGCGACGCTGGCCGGCCAAAACCCGGTGGCCGCAGCGCGGGCCGGGGCGCGGGTAGCAGCCGCGGCGATCCAGACCGAGGGGCCGATGACGGTCGTGCCTGACGCCGGGTTGCTGGCCGAGTGAGCGGCCGCCTGCTGATCGTCGGGCTAGCGACCTCCCTAGACCGGTACGCCTGGTTGCCGCAGCTGCGGCTCGGCGCGATCAACCGGCCGCGCGAAGTGCTGGTCCGCGCCGGTGGTAAAGGCCTGAACGCCGCGAGGGCCGCCTCGGGGCTCGGCGTCCGCGTGCGGTCGGTCTCGTTGGCCGGCGGTGAGACCGGGCAGCTCGTGCGGGCGCTCGCGCCGCCGCTGGATGTGCGGTTTGTTGACAGCGGCGCAGAGACCCGGCAATGCCTCTGCCTGCTCGGCGACGACGCGGTTCTGACCGAGGTCTACGAGCCAGTCCTGCCCGTTTCCTCAACAATCTGGCCGTCCGTTCTCTCCGCGGTGGCCGACGAGATCGAAGAGTGTGATCTCGTCGCACTGTCGGGACGGGTGCCGCCCGGGCTGCCCGTGGACGCGCTCGCCGAGATCGTCGATCTGGCGGTCGCCCGTCGGGTACCGGTCGTCGTGGACTCCGACGGGCCGTCGCTGATTGAGGCCATCCGGCGTGGGCCGACACTGGTCAAGGTGAACGCTGCCGAGGCCGCCGCTGCGGCACCAGGAGACCTAAGCCAGCTGCAGAAACTGGGCGCGAAATCCGTAGTGGTCACGACCGGGCCGACTGGGGCGCGCTTCCTCGGCGCGGACGGCTCGCGTCTGACGGTCTCGCACGACGCGATCCCCAACGCTCTGCCCGTCGGCAGCGGCGACGCCTTCCTGGCCGGCCTCACCGCAGTATGGCTCGGCGGCTCCTCCGGCCCGCCATTTGGCGGCCTGTCGGAACCGGCCGAGGCACTCCGGGTCGCGGCTGCAGCGGCCCGGGCCAACGCCCGCCGGCTCCCCGCGGGAGATATCAGCTGGGACCAGGTCAAGGCCGAACTGTCCGCGGTGCGGATCTCCGCGATCTGAACGTTCCGTCCACGACTTTGGTGGCTGTCTGATTACAGCCGCCGAGGGGTGCTCAGGCCCGCCGTACCGGCTGGCGCAGCAGTGTGCGCGGCGCCAGGTCGTCCAGGACGAGACGGACCCGGCCGGTGCGTTGCGCGTCGGCCTGGCCCGGGCCGGGTACGCCGTCGATGTGGCGGCCGACGGGGCCGAGGCGTACGAGCTGCTGCTGGTCAACGCAAGATCAAAGGGCGTTGAGCCTGGTAGCTAGGAGCGACCGGCAGCAGGTGTCACTTGAGCCTGCAGGTGGTGGGCCGGGCATCCCAGCGGTAGAGAGTTCGGGCACGGCGGATGAGTTGACGGATTGTGACGATGGCTGCTGCCAGGTACCGGTAGAAGACGATGGTCCTGGCGTTGCGGTCGGTGCCGTGGCGGACCTTGCGACCCCTCTCGTCCACGAGTTCGTTCGCTCGACTACCCAGCGTCTGCCGACCTGGACCGGGGCGGGGATGCCCTTGCGCGCGTTGTCGGCGTATAAGCCCAACTCGTCGAGCAGGTTGCGGTCGGACCGTTGTCGTAGGCGAGGTCCAGACGCGCGGTGACCTGCTCGGGCCGGCGATGCCGCAGTTGGGTGCTGCACCGTCGAAGGTCGCGCAGTAGCGGCGAGTCGTGGCGGTTGGCCGCCGCGCCGGTCAACCCGAGCGGGATCCCCTTGCCGTCCACGCCGGTCGAGGGTTTCGCCATTGACGGGCCACGCCCGCGTCCTTCCTCCGGACGGGTCGGTGTCACGCCGGCGACGGGCACGGGGCCATGCAAAGCCCGTCGGTCATTTCTTGGAGGCGCTGCTCATCGGTCGCCGGCGTGGCCTGTCGAACATGCCGTCGAGCGGCAACCTCACCTCTGCCCCGACCTCGCAGCAGGAGGGTCGCGGCGTGTGCACGTTTGCCAGGCGGGGCGGTGGCCTTACGTGGAGCTATCTCGGGAGGTGGATGGCGAACGGTAGCTCGCTGACGACGACGTCGGCCCGGATCCTCCGTCCGGCGTGGACTTCGGACGGTGGGCGGACTCGCCTGAACGGTTGAGTTCGGTCCCGGGTTGGGGCCGGCGGCGAGCCGGCTCACCAGGTATGGAACGGGGTCGTGGGGAGATCGACGGGGGAGGCTCGCATCCGGGTTCTCTGGCGTCGGACGTGGTTCCGGAAGGCCCATGCTGGTGGTATGGTGTCCCAAGTATTCCACCATGCGGAAATTGGTATTCGCCATACGAAAGACAGGAGGTCGAGCGTGGCCACAGAGGCCTCGGTGAGGATCGTTGGACCGGCTGTAACGGGCAGCGAGGACGTGCTCACCCCCGACGCGCTCGCGTTCGTCGCCGACCTGCACCGCCGTTTCCATGGCGACCGAAACCGGCTACTGACCGAGCGGGTGCGCCGACGTACCGAGATCGCCCGGACCGGGCGGCTGGACTTCCTGTCGGAGACGGCCGATGTCCGGGCGGGCGACTGGCGGGTGGCAACCGCCCCGGCCGACCTGCGTGACAGGCGAGTGGAGATCACGGGTCCGACCGACCGGAAGATGACGATCAACGCGTTGAATTCCGGGGCCAAGGTGTGGCTCGCCGACTTCGAGGATGCCACCGCCCCGACGTGGACGAACGTGGTCGCCGGTCAGCTCAACCTTACCGACGCCATCGAACGGCGAATCGAGTTCACCAGCCCGGAGGGCAAGCGCTACCAGCTCGGCGAGGGACCGTTGCCGGCGATCGTGGTCCGGCCGCGCGGCTGGCACCTCGACGAACGGCACCTGCTGGTGGACGGGGCGCCGGCCGTCGGCGCGCTGGTCGACTTCGGCCTCTACTTCTTCCACAACGCCCGACGGCTGCTGGCCGCCGGCAGCGGGCCGTACTTCTACCTGCCCAAGCTGGAGGGGCACCGGGAGGCGCGGCTCTGGAACGACGTGTTCCGCTACGCGCAGGAGGCGCTGAGCATCCCCACTGGAACGATCCGCGCCACCGTGCTCATCGAGACCATCACCGCCGCGTTCGAGATGGACGAGATTCTCTACGAGTTGCGCGAGCATGTCTCCGGACTGAACGCCGGGCGCTGGGACTACCTGTTCAGCATCATCAAGACATTCCGTGACGCCGGATCCGGGTTCGTGCTGCCCGACCGCAACTCGGTGACGATGACGGCCCCGATGATGCGGTCGTACACCGACCTGCTGGTCGCAACCTGCCATCGGCGGGGCGCGGTGGCGATGGGCGGGATGGCGGCCTTCATCCCTAACCGCCGGGAGCCCGAGGTCACCGCGGCGGCTCTGGCCAAGGTGCGGGCGGACAAGGAGCGCGAGGCCGGCGACGGCTTCGACGGCTCCTGGGTTGCGCACCCGGATCTGGTGCCGGTCTGCCGGGAGGTGTTCGACGCGGTCCTGGGGGACCGGCCCAACCAGGTCGAGCGGCAGCGGGACGACGTGAAGGTCGCCGCCGACGATCTGCTCGACATCGCGGCCACGCCGGGCGCGGTGACCGAGGCGGGGCTGCGCAACAACATCGCGGTCGGGCTGCGCTACGTCGAGGCGTGGCTGCGGGGTACCGGTGCGGTGGCGATCTTCAACCTGATGGAGGACGCGGCCACGGCGGAGATCTCCCGGTCCCAGGTGTGGCAGTGGGTGCACACCGGTACGGCGCTGGACAGCGGTGAGGTGATCACGGCGGAGCGGGTTCGGGGCCTGATCGCCGAGGAGGTCAACGCGCTCCGGGCCGAGCTGGGCGCGGAGTGGTTCGCCGCCAGCCGGTACGAAACGGCCCGCGAGGTGTTCGAGGAGGTCGCACTCGGGGCGACCTACGTCGACTTCCTGACCCTGCCAGCGTACCGGTTGCTCGCCGGCTGAACCGGTCGCCGCAACGCCGGTCGCGCGGGCCAGGCGGCCGGCGTTGCGGTCGTGGGTGTCGCGGCCGGTCAGCGGTGTGCCACTGCGGCGGGTGCGCCGGCTTTTCCGGGCGTGGCTAGCGAACCGCCCGGGGAGCCGGCAGCCCGACGTAGCTGGCCGCCGCCGCGATCGCCGAGGACGATTGCTGCAACAGCGGTACGGCCTTGGCGACCAGGCTGTCGTTGATCCGGGCAGTCGGCCCGGAGACCGACAGTGCCAGCGTGCCGGGCGGTCCGGGTACCGCCACCGCCACGCAGCGCACCCCGACCTCCTGCTCCCCGTCGTCTATCGCGTAGCCGTTCTTCCGTACGGTCCGCAGCTCCCGCAGTAGGTCGTCCAGGTCGGTGATGGTGGTCGGTGTGGTGGCGACGAACTCGGTGTTGGCGTAGACCTCGGCGATCACCTGGTCGTCGAGCTGGGCGAGCATCGCCTTGCCGACCGCGGTCCGGTACGCCTCCACCCGGCGGCCGACCTCGGTGAACATCCGCATCTGGTGCCGGGATGGCACCTGCGCGAGATAGACGATCTGCGTTCCCTCGAGTCGGGCCGCGTTGGCGGTCTCGCCGAGGGTGTCCACCAGCGCCGCCAGGTGCGGCCGGACCAGCGGAGCGATCATCGCCAGGGCCTGGTCGCCGAGGTGGATCAGCGCGGTGCCGAGCGCGTACCGCCGGTCCGGTTCCTGACGCAGCATGCCGGCGCCGATCAGGGTCCGGAGCAGCCGGTGGATGGTGGCGATCGGCAGTCCGGTGGCGCTCGCCAGCTCGGACAGCCCGCACGGTGCTCCGGTGTCGGCGATGACGTTCATGATCTGCAACGCCCGCTTGACGGACTGGACGCCGCCACCCGCGCCTTCGCTGTCGCCTTCGCTCCCGCGCGCCATATCCCCTCGTTCCCGTGCCGCCGTGGTTTCCGCGCCGATGCCCGCGCGGCGCACATCGTATGCCGTACAGGGGGGGTCCGTGCTGCCGCCACCCGAGCGGGCCGTGTCGCCGCCGGTGGAGTACCCGCCCGGCGGACGGGAGTTCCACTGAAAGAGCACTTGACAGGCGCGATGCGGATACTACTATCCGCAGTGTGGAAAGTCACGCCGGTTCGCGAAGGCCGACCGGCCCCGCCGCGCACCACGGAGTGACCTCGGCTGGCCGGCGTACAGCACCCGGTACCAGCGCATCACCCGTCTGATGCCAGCCCCCGCGGCACCACGCACGTCCACGTACCGGGAGGTCCCCCGTGTCAAATCGAAACCCCCACCGCCGTCTCCGGGCGGCGACAGCCGCCCTCACCCTGCTGACCGTTCTCGCCGCCTGCACCAGCGGGGCGGGGGGTGAGGACGTCGGTTCCGGCGTCAAGGCCGGCCAGCTCGACGCCAACCAGGCCAAGGTCGCCGACGGCGGAACGCTCGCCTATTCGATCGACGTCGACGTCAAAAACTGGAACATCCTGCACGCCACCGGTGACGTCTTCGGCTACCGGCAGATCCTCAACCCCGTGCTCCCGCACGCGATGATCTCCCTGCCGGACTTCACCATGGCCAAGAACGACACGCTGCTCACCGAGGCGAAGGTCATCAAGGACTCGCCGCAGACCGTCGAGTATCGGATCCGCCCGGAGGCCACCTGGTCGGACGGCACGCCGATCACCGCCGACGACTTCAAGTACACCTGGCAGGTCCAGGACCCGCAGCAGTGCCCGACCTGCGAGCCCGCCACCCAGGCCGGGTACGACCAGGTCGCCTCGATCACCGGCAGCGACAACGGCAAGACCGTCACCGTCGAGTTCAAGAACACCTACCAGCCGTGGCGGCTGATGTTCCCGCACCTGCTCCCGGCGCACATCGCCGCCCAGCACGGCGACCTGGCCACCTCGTTCAACGAGTACTTCAGCACCACCGTGCCGACCTGGTCCGGCGGGCCGTACCTCATCGAGCAGTACGTGCCGAACCAGTCGGTCACCATGAAGAAGAATCCCAAGTGGTACGGCGACGGCCCGCACCTCGACCAGCTCGTCTTCCGGATCCTCACCGACGAGCGGCAGGCCGTCACCGCGATGGCCAACAACGAGATCCAGGTCGTGGCGCCCCGCCCCACCCTCGACCTCGTCCAGCAGCTCAAGGGCATCAACAACGTCACCACCGCGCTGGCCTCGGGGCTGGTCTACGAGCACCTGGACATCAACACCGCGAACCCGGCCCTGGCCGACGTCGCCCTGCGCCGGGCCATCTTCACCGCAGTCGACCGGCAGGCGATCATCGACAAGACCATCGGCCAGTTCGCGGCCGGCACCAAGCCGCTCGGCAACCGCAACTTCATGCCTGGCCAGAAGCTGGACGGCGTCAACGCGTACGCCGACAACGTGACCTCGACTGGGCTCGGCGACGGCAACATCGAGGCGGCCAAGAAGATCCTTACCGACGCCGGCTACGTGATCGGCGATGGTCGGCTCACCGACCCCAAGGGCAAGCCGGTGCCGCCGCTGCGGATGCGCTACAGCAAGGGCAACCAGGTCCGGCTCGACACCTCGGTGCTGGTCCAGAACCAGCTCAAGCAGCTCGGCATCACGCTTCAACTCCAGGAGACCGACAGCCTCGGCACCACGGTCAACACCGGTGATTTCGACCTGATCGTCTTCGGCACCAACCTGGACGTGATCCCGACCGCCACGGCCCAGTCGGTGTTCGGCTCGAAGGGTACCCACACCGGCTACCGAGACCAGGAGATCGACGGCTGGCTCAGCGACGCCGCCCGCACCCTGGACCCGCAGCAGGTGATCGATCTGCTGAACAAGGCCGACACCCGGATCAGCGAGCAGGCCGTGACATTGCCGATCTACCAGACGCCGACTCTGATCGCGTACCGCAGCGACCTCGGCAACGTGCGGGTCAACCCGACCCGCTTCGGCACCAGCTACAACACGCAAGAGTGGGGAATCAAGAGTGACGGCTGAGCTCCGGCCCGGCCGGGACTTCATCGTGGAGGTCCCGGCCCCGGCCGTCGAATTCAACGAGGTCTACCGCAACTTCGTCGGCTCCGCCGGCTACTTCGTGGCGAACAACATCTACAGCCGGCTGGTCGTCTTCGACACCGGTTCCCCGGCGGCCTACCCGGATCTCGCCGAGCACTGGGAGATCGCCCCCGACGCCCGGACCCTGCGGTTCCAGCTCAACCGGCACGCCCGCTGGCACGACGGGGAACCGGTCACCGCCGAGGACGTCGCGTACACCCACCTGACCGCGTTGGCCCACGGGTACCACGCCGCGTCGTTCCTGCACGACGTGCGGGACATCGAGGTCCTCGGCCCGCACGAGCTGCGGTACGTGCTGCGGCGACCCAACGCCGGGTTCCTCGCCCAGCTGGGCAACCTGGTGTTCGCCCACATCCTGCCCAAGCACCTGTACGAGGGCACCGACTGGGCCACCAACCCGTACAACCAGCAGCCAGTCGGCTCGGGACCATTCCGGTTCGTCGAGCACGTGCCCGGTGAGCGGGTGGTCCTGGAAGCCTGGGACGGGTACTGGGGCCCCCGCCCCCAGATCGACCGGGTCATCCTCGACATCGAACCCGACCTGGACGAGGCGGTCCGCAAGGTCGCCGACGGGCGGGCCCACTACATGGTCCAGGACGTGCTCACCTTCCCCCGGCTGCACCTGGCCGAGGGGAGCACGACCGCCTCGGTCTGGCGCAAGCGTGGCCCCGGCATCGCCGTGCTCAGCTTCAACCACACCCAGGACCGGTGGCGCGACCGGCGGGCCCGGGCCGGGATCGCGCACGCCGTGGACCGCCGACGGCTGGTCCCGCTCGCCGATCCCGGCTGGTCCGAGCCGTACGCCCACTACCTGCCGCGCAGCGTGGACTGGGCGTTCGCCGAGGACGCCACCGCGCCGGCCCACGATCCGGCGGAGGCGGTCCGGCTGCTCGACGCGGCCGGCATCACCTCGGCCGGTCGGCGGCCGGCACTGCGACTGGCGTACATGAAGACCTTCACCGGACACGCCGGCATCGCCGCCGCGGTCGCCGAGGACCTGCGGACCGTCGGGCTGGAGGTCGACGTCGTCGGCCTGGACTCGCAGACCTGGGCGCATCAGATCGGCCGGGACGCCGACTTCGACCTGACCATCAGCGGCGGCAACATGGTCCCCGACCCGGAGATCACCGCCAGCCGGTTCGAGACCGGCGGCGGGCGCAACCACGCCCGGCTCTCCGACCCGGAGGCCGACGCCTGCTACGGCGCCGCCCGAGCCACCACCGACCGAACCCAGCGCGGCGAGCACTACCGGGAGCTGCAACGGGTTTGGGCCCGCAACGTCGACTGGGTGCCGCTGTTTTGGTACGCGGCCTACTACCTGCGCAACGACAGCTTCTTCGGCTGGCCGGACCAGGTCGGCTTCCGGGTGCCGTTCTGGCACTGGGGCCGGATCCGGCCCGTGACCTGACCTGCCACCAGCCGCCCGGACACCCCGGGCACCGACCTTCCCCACCGGCCCGGGGCATCCCCGGGCACCCCACCACACCGAGGAGAGGACTTGGACGAGTACATCGTCGTCGTACCCGAGGGCACGACCGAGATCAACGAGTCGTACCGCAACGTCGTCGGGGGCGCCGGCTACTTCGTCGCCAACAACATCTTCAGCCGCCTCGTCGTCACCGAGGTCGGCGGGGCCGCGTCCTACCCGGACCTGGCGGAGCACTGGGAGTGCCTGGACGGCGCCCGGCGCTGGCGGTTCACCCTCAACCGTCACGCCCGCTGGCACGACGGTCAGCCGGTGACCGCCCACGACGTGGCCTACACCCACCTCACCGCGCTGGCCAACGGCTACCACGCCGCATCCTTCCTGCACGGCATCGCCGACATCAAGGTCCTCGACGACCACCTGCTCGAGTACCACCTGACGCAGCCCAACGCCGCCTTCCTCACCCAGCTCGGCAACTTCGCCGCCACCCACGTCCTGCCCAAGCACCTGTATGAGGGCACCGACTGGGCGACCAACCCGTACAACCAGAAGCCGGTCGGCTCGGGGCCGTTCCGGTTCGTCGAGATGGAGCCCGGCGGGCGGATCGTGCTGGAGGCCTGGGACGGGTACTGGGGGCCGCCGGCCGGCGTGGACCGGGTCACCATCGTCGTGGAACCCGACCTCGACGAGTGCGTCCGCATGATCGCCGACGGCCGGGCGCACTTTGCCCCGCAAGACGTGCTGACCATGAAGCGGCTGCCGCTGGCCGAGGGCTCCGCCCACGCCACGGTGTACCGCGAGCGCGGGCCGGGCGTGGCGTTGCTGAGCTTCAACTACCGCCAGGAGCGGTGGGCCGACCGCCGGCTGCGGCTGGCGATCGCCCACGCGGTGGACCGCAGCCGCCTGGAGCGCTTCGCGGAGCCCGGCTGGTCGGAGCCGTGGGCAAACTTCTTCCCCGGCAGCAGCTTCGCCGTGGCCCGCGACGTCACCGCCGTCGGACACGACGCGGCAGCAGCCGAGAAGCTGCTCGACGAGGCCGGCTACCCGCGCGGGGTGGACGGGCGCCGGCTGTCGCTGCGGATGTACTACATGGCGACCTTCGACGGCCACGGCGGGCTGGCCCGCAGCGTCGCCGAGGACCTCGCCGCAATCGGCGTGCACGTAGAGTTCGCCGGCTTGGACTCGGAGACCTGGGCGCGGCAGATCGGTCGCGAGGGCGACTTCGACCTGACCATCAGCGGCGGCAATATGATGCCCGACCCGGACATCACCGCCAGCCGGCTGGAGAGCGACGGGCAGCGCAACCACCTCGCGCTGTCCAACCCCGACGCCGATGCCTGCTACGTCGCCGCCCGGTCGACCACCGACCGCGCCGAGCGGATCGCGCACTACCGGCGGTTGCAGGAGGTGTGGGCACGGGACGTCAGCGTCATCCCGCTCTTCTGGTATTGCATCTACCTGCTGCGCAGCAACGAGTTCTTCGGCTGGGCCGACCAGGTCGACTTCCGGATCCCCTTCTGGCACTGGGGTCGGCTCCGGAAGATCACCGGCGGCGAAGGCTAACCGGCAGCGGGCGCGGGAAGGTTCCTCATGGAGATCGTGGGCTTCGCCCTGCGGCGGCTGCTCGTCGCCATACCGGTGCTGTTCGTGTCGACGTTCCTGATATTCCTGGCCGTCGCCAAGTCCGGTGACCCGCTGGCCGAACTGCGGGAACGACAACCACCGGTACCGCCGCACACGATCGCCGCCGAGGAGGCACGGCTCGGGCTGGACCAGCCCGTGCTACAGCGGTACTGGAACTGGCTGACCGGGGTCCTCCACGGTGACCTCGGCCCGTCGGTGGACCGCAACGCCGACATCGGCATGGAAATCGGCTCGCGCCTTGGCATCACGATGCGGTTCGTCCTCATCGCAATGCTGATCGCGGCCGTGCTGGCGATCCTGGTCGGGGTCGTCAGCGCGGTCCGCCAGTACTCCTGGCTCGACTACCTGTTCACCTCGACCGGCTTCCTGTTCCTGGCGATGCCGTCGTTCTGGCTGGCAGTGCTGCTCAAACAGGGCGGCATCGAGCTGAACACGCTCGCCGGTCAGACCCTGATCTACACCGTCGGCGACAGTTCGGTGATCCCGCCGCCCACCCTGGGCGGCCGGATCGCCGACCTCGCCGGTCACCTGATCCTGCCGACCATCACCCTAGTACTGATCAACTTCGCGGCGTGGAGCCGGTTCCAGCGCTCGTCCATGCTGGACGTACTCGGCAGCGACTACGTCAAGCTGGCCACCGCCAAAGGGCTGCGGCGGCGTACCGTGCTGCGCAAGTACGCCCTGCGTACCGCGCTCACCCCGCTGGTAACGGTCATCGCTCTGGACTTCACCGCGGTTTTCGCCGGAGCGGTGGTCACCGAAACCGTCTTCCAGTGGCGGGGCATGGGCGACTACCTGCTGGAGTCCATCAACGGGCGGGACGTCAACGCCGTGATGGCGTGGCTGCTCGTCGCGGCGGTCGCGGTGGTCGTGTTCAACCTGTTCGCCGACATCCTGTACGCCGCTCTCGATCCGAGGATCCGCCGTGTCCGCTGACCCGCCACCGGTGCCCGCCACCGCCGCCACGCCCGGACAGTGGCGCGCCGTCTTCGCCCGGTTCCGTCGGCACCGGCTCGCCGCCGCCGCGCTGGTGGTGCTCGCCCTCGTCGCGCTGTTTGCCTTCGTCGGCCCGCTGCTGTGGCGTTACGGCCACGACGAGATCACCCCCGACAACTCGCAGCCGCCGTCGACGATCCACCCGCTCGGCACCGACTCGCTCGGCCACGACCTGCTCGCCCAGGTAATGCGGGGCACCCAGCAGTCGCTACTGATCGCGCTCACCGTGGCGCTCGGCGCGGCGGTGGTCGGCACCGCCATCGGCATCGTCGCCGGCTACTACCGGGGCACCGTCGACGCGCTGCTGATGCGGCTGGTGGACCTGTTCCTCACCGTGCCGACAATCGCGGTCGCCGCCGTGCTCGGGCACAACTTCGCCGGCAGCAGTGGCGGCTGGGTGCTCATCGCGGTCGTGCTCGCCGCGCTGATGTGGACCAGCGTCGCCCGGGTGGTCCGCGGCGTCGTGCTCGGCCTGCGGGAACGGGAGTTCGTCTCGGCCGCCCGCGCGCTGGGCTCCTCCGACCTGCGGATCATGGCGCGGCACATCCTGCCCAACGTGGCCGGCCCGATCATCGTCTCGGTGACCATCCTGGTCGCCACCGCGATCCTCGCCGAGACCGCGCTCTCGTTCATCGGCTTCGGGGTCCAGCCCCCGGACACCTCGCTCGGTCTGCTGGTGGCCAACGCCCAGTCCGCAGTCGCCACCCGGCCCTGGCTGTTCTACTTCCCAGGACTGGTCATCCTGCTCATCGCGCTGTCCATCAACTTCATCGGCGACGGGCTGCGCGACGCCCTCGACCCGACCCAGACCAAGGGACCGCGCCGCCGCCGCTACCTGGCCCGGCCCGTTGCGCGGATCGACGCGGTCAGCGAGGACGTGCTGCTTTCCGTGCGGGACCTGCGGGTGGTGTTCGCCGCAGACGGCGGCGACGTGCCGGCAGTGCGCCACCTCGACCTGGACCTGCGCCGGGGCGAGGTGGTCGGCCTGGTCGGCGAGTCCGGCTCCGGCAAATCGGTGAGCGCCGCGGCGATGATGGGACTGCTCCCACCCACCGCCACCGTCAGCGGTTCGATCTGCTTCGCCGGCCAGGAACTCATCGGGCTCACCGAGCCCCGGTTCCGGCGGCTGCGCGGCAGCCGCATCGCCATGGTGTTCCAGGACCCGATGTCCTCGCTGAGCCCGGTGCACACCATCGGCGACCAGGTCGCCGAGGCGGTCCGCATCCACCGGGCCTGCTCCCGGAACGAAGCCCGGGAACGGGCCATCGAACTGCTGGACACGGTAGGCATCCCCGACGCCCGCAACCGGCTCGGGGACTACCCACACCAGTTCTCCGGCGGGATGCGCCAACGAGTCGTGATCGCGATGGCGATCGCCAACGACCCCGACCTCATCATCGCCGACGAGCCCACCACCGCCCTCGACGTGACCGTGCAGGCCCAGGTGCTCGCCGCGCTGCGGGCGGTGCGGGAACGGACCGGCACGGCGATCCTGATGATCACGCACGACCTGGGCATCGTGGCCGAGATCGCCGACCGGATCGCAGTGATGTACGCCGGCCGGCTGGTCGAGGTCGGAACCGCCGCCGACGTTTTCGACCACCCCGCGATGCCCTACACCCGCGGGCTGCTGGACTCAGTGCCCCGCCTCGACCGGCCCGCGGACGAGGAACTGTGGGCGATCCCCGGCTCACCACCGGCGATGACCGCCCTACCGGCCGGCTGCGCGTTCGCCCCGCGCTGCACATTCCGCACCCCGGACTGCTCAACGGCAGTGCCAGAACTCGTCCCGCTGACCGCCGGGCACCGGGCCGCGTGCCTGCGACTCACCCCGACAGGCGACCCCCCGCCGGAGCCCGCCACCACCACGCCGACCCACGAAAGGCCGTGACGACATGACCCCTCGCACGCCGCTGCGTGCCCCGGCCGGAGAGAACCGACTGCTCCGCTTCCCCGTCCTGACCGACCTGGACGGCTCGGAACTGGCCATCCACGCACACGTGATCACAGGCACCGCCGACGGACCGACCCTCACCCTGCTGTCCGGGGTGCACGGCAACGAGTGGTTCTCGCACGCCGTCCTACGCGCGATGCTGGCCGACACCGACCCCGCCACACTGCGCGGCACCCTGGTGCTGGTACCGGCAGCCAACCCGTACGCGCTCCGCACCGCCACCCGGTACTCCAACGACATCCAGCAGGTCGGCTTCGTCAACATGAACAAGGCGATCCTGCGCGACACCGAGTCGATCACCGGACGAACCGGCCAGGTCCTCGTCGAGCAAATCGTCAAGCGCTCCACCCACCTGCTGGACTTCCACCCCGGCCCCTGGGGCACCACCTGGGGAGTCGTGCTCTACGACGCGACCGGCCCGCTGTCGGCAGCCAGCCGGGAACTGGCCGTGGCCTTCGGCATGCCCTACATCCAGGGCGAGGACGCCGCCGTGGTCTTCCCGAACTCGGTCTTCGACGCGGCCACCGCCGCTGGGGTGCCAGCCATCGGTGTGGAGGTCGGTGGCCTCGGCTTCGGTGCCCGCAGCGAAGCCGACTGGCTCGCCCGCAACGTCGAAGGCGTGCGGCGGGTGATGGCCCACCTCGGCATGCTCGACGAGCCGGTACCACCCCGGCCAGTCACCGACGTCGAGGTCGCCTGGGACCTGCGCCCCAGGCACGGCGGCATGCTGATCCCCGAGATCGGCGTCGACCGCCTGCTCACCCCGACCACCGAGGGCGAACTGCTCGGCCGACTGCTCTCCCCAGTCGAGCTGACCGTCATCGAGGAATACCGCACGCCCGGGGACGGGATCCTGCTCTCCGTCCCACGCAACCACCCGGTGCACCCGTACAACTTCGGCTTCGTCATCGGCCGACCCCGCCGGAGCACGCCATGACCGGCGAGCTGCTGCTGGAGGTCGAGCGGCTGACCAAGTACTTCCCTGTCCGGCGGGGCAACCTGATCCGCCGGTCGGTGGGGGTCGTCAAGGCGGTCGACGGCGTCTCGTTCCAACTCCGCGCCGGTGAGACGCTCGGCGTCGTCGGCGAATCCGGATGCGGCAAATCCACCCTCGCCAGGCTGCTCACCCGGCTGGAACAACCCTCCGGCGGACAGATCCGCTACCGGGGAACCGACATCGCCGGGCTGCGCGGCCGGGAGCTACGCGACCTGCGCCGGCGCATCCAGGTCGTCTTCCAAGACCCGTACTCCTCGCTCGACCCGAGGATGACCGTTGGGCAGATCATCGCCGAGCCCTTCACCGTGCACGGAGAGCTGGGCACTGCCGACCGGCGCCGCCGCCGAGTCCAGGAGCTGCTGGAAACCGTCGGCCTCAACCCCGAGCACATCGACCGATACCCGCACCAGTTCTCCGGCGGCCAACGGCAACGCATCGGCATCGCCCGCGCCCTGGCGCTCCAACCGGAGATCGTGGTCTGCGACGAACCGGTGTCGGCGCTAGACGTATCGGTGCAGGCGCAGGTGATCAACCTGCTCCGCCGGCTGCAGCGCGACCTCGGCCTCGCGTACGTCTTCATCGCCCACGACCTGTCCGTGGTGCGGCACATCTCGCACCGGGTCGCCGTGATGTACCTAGGCAACGTGGTGGAGACCGGCACCGTGGCGGAGATCTTCGATCGACCGGCGCACCCGTACACCCAGGCGTTGCTCTCGGCGGCACCGGTGCCCGACCCACACCACCAGCGCGAGCAGATCCTGCTCCGCGGCGACCCGCCCAGCCCAGTCAACCCGCCGAGCGGCTGCCGGTTCCGGACCCGCTGCTGGCAGGCGCTCGACGCCTGCGCGGACGAGCCGCCGGCCCTGATCGAGCGCGCCGCCGGGCATCCGGTGGCGTGCGTCAACGAGGTACCCCCTACCGCGCGACGGCTGCCGATCGTCACCTGAGGCCCCCCGGGCTCCCTTGAGTGCCGGACCCGTTGGCGCCGGCTCCCGCACTCAAGGAGTCAGGAGCCGTACCGGGCGGGGCCCCGGTACCCGGTGGTCGGTGGGTACCGGCCCCGGCCGCCCACCGACGGGGGAGTGGAGCCCCGCCGGGGCAGCGGCAGAGGGCGAAGGCACTGATCTCAACGAGATTGGCGTCGACCGGCTCATCGCGGCCCTGCAACACGCACGTGCCGTCGACCTTGTGCCAGGTTGTGCGCGCGGTGCCCAGGTCGGGTCCGAGGGCGTTCATCTGGATGGCGAACTCGACCAGTCGGCCCTGGTCGTCCGTGGCAGCGGTGAACGGAACGGCGTGGACCTTGCGGCCGTACTTCCGGCAGAGGGCCTCATCGGCGTGTGGGGTGGCCATCAGGTCGAGCTCACCGGCGAAGCCACTCTTCCCTCCGGCCTTGCCGTCACGGCGTACATCCACTACCGCATTGACGAGTCGGCTGACGTTGCCAGGGTCCAGGCATCAACCAGGGTCGTCAGGACCACCCCGTCGGGCAGGTCGTCAGCGCGTAGCTCGGGCCGGTAGTCGCGCTGTACGCGCGCGGCGTGCGGTCAGCGGCGAGGACGTGCGACGGCACAGGGCAATCGGACACCGAGCGGTAAACAGCAAGTCACGACAACCGACTGGACCGGGCGCGCCCATAGGATGAAGTCGCTCGATATTTCGCCGCCGTTCTCGCTGCTACAGGCAGTGCCGCATGGGCGGGGACGACTACGAGACAGGGAGTAGCAGATGAAGCTCACCGCAGTCGCGCGCCGGGCGGCGTTCGCCGTGGCCCTCGGCCTACCGCTGCTGGCCGGGCCGGTCGTGGCCGCCGGCCCGGCGACCGCGCAGTCCGCCCCGCAGATCGCGACCGCCCCGGGCGGCAGCACGGATGGTACCGCCCCGGCGGCGCGGATCTCCGCTGGCGACCGAGCCGGCACCGGCCCGGCCACAGCGATGGCGCCGCGCTGCGGCTGGCGGCCCGGCGCCTACGAGCCGCACAGCGTCGGCTTCTCGGGCGACGGTATCCGCCTGCGCACCGGCCCGTCGACGACCTGCACCGTGCTGGGCCTGGGCTACGCGGGCCAGAGCGCGACCCTGCGGTGCGGCGCGGTGGGTGACGACGGATGGGGCTGGTACTACGTCAGGAACAACAGCACCGGCGTCACCGGCTTCGTCCGGGGTGACGGCCTGACGGGCGTACCGATCTCCACCCTGGCGTGCTGACGCCCAGTGTCGGCCGGCAGCGGTCGGCACCGATCTCCGGGCCGCGTCGGACACCTGCCCGGCGCGGCCTGCCGAGGTGATCTTCGGGGGCGAGGGTGTTCCGGGCCTTGGTGGCGGCGTCGAGCGCGGCCAGGGCGTTCGAAGGGCGGTGCCGGCGGGCCTCGGCACGGGCGAGCAGGCTGAACAGCCGGACCGTGATGGTCCCCTCGCGCGTGTATTGTGTGCCGTCCTCGGCGGCAGCGACGGCCTCGTCGAGGCGTCCGTCCCAGTAGGCCGTCCGTGGGCGGGTGATCGTAGAGGTTCAGGATCCGGCGCATCTTCGTGGTGAAGTCGGGGTCGGTGCTGGCCTTCCAGGTCTTGGTGCCTGCCAGGACACCCCGCGTTCGTGCAGGATCCGCCGGAGGGTCTCGACGCTGATCGTCGTGACGTAACCGGCGTCGATGAGGTAGTCGCGGAGTTTGGCCAGGGACCAGCAGGAGAACGGTTTGCCGAGGAAGCGGGGGGTCGCACCGGGCGATGACGCAGATCCGGTCGCGGGTCTGCTCATCGATCCGTCTCGGTGCGCCCCCGCCCCCGTTTTGGGTCCAGCGCGTCGAACCCCCGCTCGTTGAACGCGTGGATCACGTCCCGGACGTAGTCCTGGCTGGTCTTGAGCAGGTGAGCGATGTCCGGGGCTGGCTGCCCCTGCGCGGACATCAGCACCACGATCGCCCGGCGCAGCTTCACCGGGTCCTTCGCGGTCCGGGGTGATCCGCTGCAACCGTTGACCCTCGGCCATCGACACCTGCCGGACGAACACTTCCGGCCGTCTGCCCACCGGCCACCACCTCCCACCGTGAACGATGAGAGACAACCTGCCCGACGAGCCCTCAGAACCGACGGATTACACGATCAACGTTCAAAGACGAGGCACTCGCCGTGGCTACGAGGCCACCCTGGCCATCGCGGCCACCAACCAGTACCTCCAGGACCTGTGAAACACGGGCTCAGGCGTGTTTCACAAGGCGGTCAGAGTCACTCGGTGATGATGGTGATGGTCAGGACGGCTTGGAAACGGACGGCGGGTTTGTCGTAGCGGGTGGCGACACCACGGTGACAACGTCATCGGGTGCACCGCCGCGATGGCGCAGTGGGCCATGGTCGTCGTCCTGACCCGACGGCTGGTCCCCTCCCACCGCACCGGCCGCCTCCGAACCGTCACCAGCCCCGCCTGACTCGAACGACGACCCGCTCCGCGTCCTAAGCCAAGCCGGTAACAAGATACGGTCGGGATCATGACCCTCATCTTCGCCGACCTCGGCCTGCACCTGGGCGTCCTGGACGCCCTGCTGGATGACGCGATCGCTGCCGACGACCTCAAGGCGCTCATCGAGTCGACCGGCCCCGATGGCCCGGAGGACGGCTACCCAGGTCCAGGCCCGCGCCTGGAGGCGTCACTAGAGCTGTTACATGCCGTCGCGGTGCCGTCGGCCGAGGCTGCAGCGATCACCCACTTGCAGTTCGACGGCGGCAGCGACATCTACATGCTGATCGAGCAGACCCTGGACATCGACACCGGCGGCGAGTCCGACGACTACAACGTGACGTCGCTGGAGGGCATTCACGCACTGTCCAGCCTGCGGTCCCTGGACCTGGACGGCCACGGCTACCGTCGAGGGCCGTTGGATCTGACCCCGCTGACCGGCCACCCGGCCCTGTCGGAACTGGTACTGACCGGGAAATGCACGGGAGCGGCGGCGCTGGAGTCGCTGCCTGCGCTACACACCCTCGACGTCTCGATGGCACACCTCGACGACCCCGATGTCCTGACCCGCCTGGAGGCCCGCGGAACGACGGTCCACCGTTGACCGTGCCACAGCAGAGGCCGTTGCCCCACAGAGGCCGGGAGTCCTGGGTGGGGGAGCAGGTTGGTGCCCGACGCCCACTGCCTCGGCGCGACCGACGCGCCCCCAACCGCATACATCTGCGGCTGTCGGCTCCGCCTGAAAAACGACCCGGTGGTTCCGGGTGGGTTACCACAACCTGGTCACCTCCGTGGTCGACGGCGGCAACACGGCGAGCGGCGGCAGCATCGTCCAGGTAGTGCCCAAACCCTGAGCGTCGGGGCTCGCGTCCCCATATGCGTCAGGCAACCGACCGGCCTGGGGATTAGAAGAAGATCGCGGATGGCTGGCCCGGTGGTGGCGCTCCTGGTCAGCCCGTCCGTCGTTGTCGGGCAGCGTCGGCGCCAGCGGGCGGGCTTGGCTGTAGGGATGGCTGTACAGCCAACCTGGCAGGTGGCCTGGTTAGGCGATCGGAGGGCGGGCCATTTTCATCCTGAGTAGCCGGCGTCCTATGCAGCCTGCGGCTGCTGGACGACGAACAATCGCCGCAGGTCCTGCGCGCCGAGCACGCACACCGCCGGTCCCCGC
Source organism: Micromonospora sp. NPDC052213 (assembly GCF_040679695.1). Classification (NCBI taxonomy): domain Bacteria; kingdom Bacillati; phylum Actinomycetota; class Actinomycetes; order Micromonosporales; family Micromonosporaceae; genus Micromonospora; species Micromonospora sp. NPDC052213. The sequence goes on along the minus strand of NZ_JBFAVI010000023.1, from coordinate 31,409 downwards.
CGGCGGGTGACTCGTAGTCCGACGACTCGCCGCTCAATCCGGGTCGGGTCTGTCCGGGGCTGGTCCCGGGACCCCGAGCGTGGCGTCGTTGACGCTCCTGTCGACGAGTCGAGCGGCGACCCGATCGGCTTGGAGCGTGTCGGAGTCGACGAGGAGCCGGACGTGACGCATCTTGGCTTCCGAGTACGCGGGCGGACGGGACCGTGAGGTAGCCGGTAGGTAGCCACTGGTTGGGCGGCGGGCTTGACCGCGTTGGGACTGTCGGGCACCGTGCGGGGGAACGGCGGAGCCGCTGCTGAGGGGCCACGAGTGCTTCGGCCTTGACGATGTCGGCATTGACCGCCGTCGACGGAATCGTGCCTTGGGCGGAATGCTGCGGAGGTCGAGGTGACGGCGAGTACCGAACGACGTCGGCGACCGGCGGGCCGTTCGACGACGACGCCCGCGCTGGTCGGCCGCGACGACGCGTTCAGCAAGGTGACAGGCGCCCTCGCGGCTGGCTCGGCGCTCGTGGTGGTGGAGGGCGAGGCAGGGATAGGTAAGACCCGCCTGCTGCGCGAGGTCCTGGCGGCGCTCGACGGCTCGCCTTCGCCTGCCAACCGTGTGCTGCTCGCGACCTGTCCACCGGTGCCCGAGCCGGCCCCGCTGGGTGCCGTGGTGGCCGGCATCCGGCGCCTGGCACCGAACCCGGACACCCATGGCATGAGTGCGCTGGGCGGCGCTCTGCGGCCGCTCTTCCCGGAGTGGTCGCAAGATCTCCCGCCCGCGCCGGAGCCGCTGGACGACCCGTCCGCGGTCCGGCATGTGCTGTTTCGAGCGTTGTCCGAGCTCGTCGACCGTCTCGGGGTGACGATTCTCGTCCTCGAGGACGTCCACTGGGCCGACACCGCCACGCTGGAGTGGCTGTTGACGTTGTGCGCGGACGAGCCCGCCGGCGTGCGTGACCTGTCGATCGTGGTGTCCTTCCGTCCGTGGGACGTACCGGCGGGTTCGCTGCTGCCCCGGCTGACTGCGCGCACGCCGGCCGGTATGTCCCGCCTCCGCATCGCCCTGCAGCCGCTGGGCATCGAGCAGATCCGGCAGCTGGTGGCTTCGATGTATGCCACCGACCAGGTGTCCGAGCAGTTCGCCGAGTTCTTGTACGGCGCGACCGACGGCATCCCGCTTGTCGTCGAGGAGTACCTACTGCTGCTGGAGGACCGCGACGACATCACCCGGGAAGATGGCCACTGGACTCGCCGGCTCCTCACCGAGCTCGAGGTGCCGGCATCCGTGCGCGAATCGGTCCTGGAGCGGGTCCACCGACTCGACCGGGACACTCAGCGACTGCTCGAGGCGGCCAGCATCCTGATGGACCCGGCCGACGAGCCGCTGCTGGCCACGGTCGCCGACCTCGACGAGCCGGCCGCCCGCAGCGGTGTGGCCCGGGCGTTGGCCTCCGGCCTGCTGCGCGAGCGTTCGACCGGCCGATTCACCTTCAGGCACGTGCTGGACGCGCAGGCGATCAGCGGCGCGATGCCGGTCTCGGAGCGGCGCCGGATGCACGAGCGGGCCGCGCGGGCGCTGCGGCGAAAAGACCATCCGCCGGTGGCGCGGCTCGCCCACCACTTCCGCGAGGCCGGGGACGACGATCAGTGGTGTGGGTACGCCGAGGCGAGCGCCGAGCTGGCCTTGGAGTCCGGCGACGATCGAACCGCTGTCGAGACGCTCCTGCAGGTGATGAACGCCGCCGAGCATCCGATCGGTCGGCGGGTCCGGCTGGCCCGTCAGTTGGGTCAGGCTGCCTTCTTCGGTGCGGCCGCTCTCGGCGATCTCGCCGAGCACGTGGTCGATGTCCTTCGCCGGGTTCTGGAGTCGGGTGAGATCGCCCGGTCTGACCGGGGCGAGCTGCGGTTGCTGCTGGGCCGCATGCTGTGGGCGGTCGGCGAGCGGTCCGCCTCGTTCGAGCAGTGGGAGGCGGCCGTTCCCGATCTTGGCCATCGCCCGGATCTGGCGATCCGGGCGATGGCCAACATGGTGCTTCCGCTGATCCCGGACTGGCCGGTGAGCCGGCACCGACACTGGTTGGACCGCGCCGGCGAGTTGCTCGATCAGGTCGCGACGAAGGACCGGCGGGCGTTCCTGGACATGCGCATGACCGCGCTGCTCCTGCTCGGCGAGGAGGCGGGCTGGGAGGCGCTGAGGCATCTCCCGGACTCGGCGCCGACCCGGGCGGGCGAACGTGAGATCGGGAGTACCCGGGTCAACGCGGTCTGGGCGATGCTGGCGTGGGGCCGGTTCGACGGCGCGCGCGAGCAGTTGGCCGTGTGTCGCCGACACCTCGAGGCCGCCGACTCGTCGCGGCTCACCTACCTCGCCCTGGCTGTGCAGGCGCGGATCGACTGGTACGTGGGGAACTGGTCCGGGCTTGACGCCAGGGTGGCGGAGCTGGCTGGGCGCGAGGACAGCGACGCAGAAAGCAGGCTCCATGCGCGGCAGGTTCGCGGTCTGCTGCAGCTGGCCGCCGGCGGACGTTCCGCGGCCCGGCGTGAGTTGCACGAGGTCGCCGCGGAGCAGACTCGGCTCGGTGTCATGGAGCCGGAAGCGGTGGCCGTGCCGGCGGCGCTAGCTCGGTTGCACCTGGCCGACGGCGACCCGGCCGAGGCGCTCTCGATCACCGGACCAGTGGTGCACCTGATCGCGCACAAGGGTGTGTGGCTGTGGATCACCGACATCGCGCCGGTCCACGTGGACGCGCTGCTCGGCATGGCCGCGGGAAACGACGCCGATGACTTCGTCGCCACATTTGCGCACGAGGTCGCCGATCGAAACTTTCCGGCACCGGCGGCCGCGCTCGTGACGTGTCAGGGCCTCGTGGCCCGGGCCGCGGACGACCCACGCCGGGCCGCCGGCCTGTTCGCGGACGCGGCCCGGCTGTGGGCGGCGCTGCCGCGGCCCTATGACGAGCTGCTCAGCAGGGAGCGGCAGGGCCGGGCGCTGCTGGCCGCCGGCGAGAGCGCTGGCGCGCTGGAGCTGCTCGCCGACACCCAGCAGCGGCTGCACGACCTGGGCGCCCGGTGGGACGCGGATCGGGTGGCCCACGTGGTGCGGGAGCACGGCGGAGAGGTTGCTCGCACGTGGCGCGGCGGGCGCCGCGGATACGGCGACCGGCTGTCCCCGCGCGAACTCGACGTGGTGGGTCTGGTCGTCCGCGGCATGACGAATCGGCAGGCCGCCGAGACGCTGTTCCTGTCACCCCGCACCGTGGAAGGTCATGTCAAATCCGCGATGCGCAAGCTCGGCGTGACGTCGCGAACCGCCCTAGCCCTCGCCGCGGTCGAGGCCGGGCTTCATCGCGCGGACGGCGAGGACTCGGTCGGTGCGGGATGAATTCCACGTAGTCTGCACGGTCGCTAGCGACCACTTCGCTCGCGATGCTTGCCGGTATGGCCGACGATCCGCCTGAAGCGCAGGAGGCCGAAAGGGCGTCAGCCGGCTCGCCGGCTGATCGGAGCAGCCCTGCCTGCACTCCGCCGCCCGACCCCGATGACGGGCAGTCGGCTCGACGCCGCGACGAAGACCAGGCCGGCGACGCCGGCGGGAAGCACTACGAACCACTGTGACCGGCCTTGCCGGCGGCAACCAAGGAGTGTCGATGACCCCACGACCTGCTCCGCTGGGCGGACGATCCCGCCTCGGCCGACCACTGTCGCTGCTGGCGGCACCCGCGCTGGTAGTGACGCTGCTCACCGGTGCCGCGTCCCCCGGCGCTGGTGCCGACGATCCCCGAGCCACACCGGCCGGCGTGGTGGTGTCCGCGCTGCCGAGCGGCTCCGCCAGTCCAGACCCGATCACCCTCATCACCGGTGACCAGGTACGGCTGGAACCGGCCGAGGACGGACGACAGGTCGCCGTCGTCGAGCCGGCCCCGCGGCCCTCCGGGCAGGAGCCCCAGTTCGAGGTGCTCGACAAGGGCGACGACCTCTACGTCATCCCGTCCGACGCGGCGATGCTGATTCCGGATCGGTTGGACCGGGAGTTGTTCAACGTCACCAAGCTGGCCGACTACGGCTACACCGACGGCGTCTCGGTGATCGTGACCGACACGCCGGCGCGCGTCGCTGCGGCGAGCACCAAGGGCCTGGCGGTGACCACCCGCCTGTCGAGCATCAACGGGTACGCCGCCACGGTGAAGCCCGACGGCGGCTGGTGGTCGACGATCGCGCCCGCCGCCGGCGGCACCGCGAGGACGCTGACCAGCCCCGGAAAGGTCTGGCTGGATGAGATCGCCGAAGTCAGCCTCGACACGAGCGTGCCGATGATCGGCGCACCCGCGGGGTGGTCGCAGGGCTTCGACGGAACCGGCGAGACCGTGGCGGTGCTGGATACCGGCGTCGATCTCAGCCATCCGGACCTGGCCGGGCAGATCGCCGGAACACGGATCTTCACCGGCGAGGCTAGCATCACCGACCAGCACGGTCACGGTACCCACGTGGCCAGCACCATCGCCGGTACGGGTGCCGGATCGAACGGCAAGTACAAAGGGGTGGCTCCGGGAGCCGACCTGCTGATCGGGAAGATCTGCACAGCGTCGGGCAGTTGCCCGACCTCGGCGACGATCCGGGCGATGGAATGGGCCGCACCGCTGGCCGACGTGGTGAGCATGAGCATCGGCAGCAACGTCGGTGACAATGGCACCTCGCCGGAGTCGATGGCGATCAACCAGCTGAGCGCAAGCCATCCGCACACGCTGTTCGTGGTTGCCGCCGGCAACAACGGTCAGCAGGGCGCGGGCAGCATCGCGTCGCCGGGTTCCGCCGACGCGGCGCTCACCGTCGGCGCCGTCGACAAGCAAGGCAAGCTGGCCTACTTCTCCGGCCGCGGTCCGCGGTTGGGCGACTATGCGATCAAACCGGATGTCACCGCACCAGGTGTCGGGATCGTGGCGGCGCGCGCCGCTGGGACGGCCATGGGGACGCCCGTGAACACCCTGTACACCTCCGCGAGCGGCACCTCGATGGCCACCCCGCACGTCTCGGGAGCCGTCGCCATCGCCATGCAGCACAACCCAGAGCTGACCGCGAAGCAGGTCAAGGCCGAGCTGATCGCCACCGGACGCCCCAGCGCGGACGCGAGCGTCTACGAGCAAGGCGGTGGCCTGATCGACGTCCCGGCAGCGATCAACGCGCCCGTCCTGGCGACGCCGGAACCGTTGAATGTGGGCTTCTTCGCCTACCCCCAGGACAACACTCCGGTCACTGCCAAACCGGTGACCTTCACCAACCGCAGCAATGCGGCCGTCACTCTCGACCTGGCGCTGGATGTCAGGCACAAGGACGGCACCGCGGCACCCGGCGCGGCGCTGTCGGTCAGTCCGGCCACCCTGACGATCCCAGGCGACGGCACCGCTACGGCGACCGTGAGCCTGGACGTCCGGAACCTGCCGAAGGGTGTCTACGGCGGCTACTTGAAGGCGCAGGGCGGAGCTGCCAATGTCCGCGTGCCGGTCGGGTTCACCGTGGAACCACCGATGGCCGGCCTGACACTCACCGGGATCATGCGGGACGGCCGCCCGGCGACCCGCGCCAGCGTCGTCTACGTCCTCAACGCCAACGACCCGGCACAGCCCTGGAAGGAGCTGCGCTTCGAGAACGGCGTTGCAAGCGGGCGGTTCACGCCGGGTACGTACTACATCGTCGGCGCGATCCAGACGATGGACGGCGCCAACAGGTACATGCTGAACAGGACGATGATCGGGTCCCCGACGGTGCGTCTCACCGAGGACATCGCGCTGACCTTCGACGCACGGCAGGCCAAGGCGATCTCGGTCGGCACCCCGGATCATCCCGAGGCGTCGCCGGTGGATCAGATGGCGAAGACGGTGATCGGGTACGGCGGGCCGCGCTCGACCGAGAACTTTGCGCCGCAGTGGATCGGGAAGTGGACACCGACGTACGTGTTGAAGTCCGGGCCTGCCGAGGTGAAGCCTCTGGAGTTCGTCCAGCAGGTCCGGCTGGCAGCGGCACCGCTGGAGCTGAAGGTGGTGTCGCCACGGGCTGAGGACGTGTACATCCAGCCGCTGGCCGGTACGCCGAAGATCGACACGTCGATGGACCTCGACCTGGTGTACGCCGGCCAAGGCGCCGAGGCCGACTACACGGGCCTGGACACCATGGGCAAGGCGGTACTGGTGCGGCGGTCGGACACGGCGTACTCGACGATCGAGGCGACCGCGCGTGCGCACGGAGCGAAGGCCCTGGTGATCATGCACGACACCAGCGGATACTTCTTCGGCTCGGTAGGTACCAACGCGCAGATCCCGTCCATGGCGATCAGCGGCGAGGCGGGCCAGCAGCTCCGTGACCAGCTCGCGACCGGAAAGGTTTCAGTGCGGGTGTCGGGCACGTCCTGGTCGCCGTACCTGTACGACCTGGCCCTGATCCGATCCGGTGCGCTTCCGGACGGCGTCGATGAGACTGTGCACACCGATGACCTCGTCACCGTGGACAACGCGTTCCATGGCGAACCGGGCGGGTCGCTGGGTGAGTACCGGGCACTGTGGCGGCCTTACCTGCTGTTCGCGGCGTCGCAGTTGTCGACCGTCAAAGCCGCGCAGCAGCGCACCGAGTACGTGACCGCCGGGACGGACTCGCTGTACCGGCAGGCCGTCACCGCTCAGTATCCCTCCGGGGGCACGCTGCAGGAGCGCGACGTCATCTACCCGGGCGTCGAACACGTCAAGCACGAGTGGTTCCGCGGCCCGAACCACCCCACCGTGCTCGGCCCGGCGGGTCCGCGCAACCCTGGCTATCCGGTGACCCGGACCGGGGACGTCATCACACTCCAGCTTCCGGAGTGGTCGGACAGCAGCAGCGCGGAACACTACGGCAACGGCGGCACCGATACCTCGCCGATCACGTTCTACCTCGACGGGAAATACATCGGTCAGGCGTCCCGCCCGATGGTGAAGCTGAGCAGCCTGCCGCCCGGCGAGTCGACGGCGCGGTTGGAGCTGACCACCACTCGCAACGCGCCGTGGTGGCAGACCTCCACCAAGACCGTGACGAACTGGACGGTGCGGACGGCACGCCCGAGTGCACCCGCGTTGGTGCCGATGCTGACGGTGGACTACGACACGCAGCTCGACCGGACCAACACCGCCGTGCTGCCGAGTGATCGCAACGGTCCGGCCACCCTGAAGCTGCACGTGCGGCACCAGGCCGGGTACGTCGGAGGCACCGTCGCCGGAGCCAAGGTGTCGATCTCGTACGACGACGGGGTTACCTGGCAGGAACGACCGACAAAGGTCACGCCGGGGGCCGGTAACTTCCAGGCGATCCTGGACTCGACGGCCGCCGGCGACACCCCGACCGGGTACGCCTCGGTGCGAGTGGAGGCCTGGGACACCAACGGCAACCGCATCGAGCAAGAGATCACCCGCGCCTGGCGGTTGGCACCCCGCTAGGTCAAAACGATCGACGGTGGCGTGCGACAGTCGAGGTCGCACGCCACCGCGGGTGTGCGACCCGCGATGTAACGCGAGCGGGGGGCCGGCGTTCGCTGCCGTTGTCGAGCACACACCGCGCACATCAGGGGCACCCCCGTTCCCGCGGTCCTGGAGGTGTGCTGTGTGCCGGCGACCGCTTCGAGTTGCGTACCGAACGGCACCACTGTGCCGTGTCACTCACCGGGCGGGATGGTCCCCGACGGCGCGACAGCGCGTGCGGCGGCCATCGCGCGACGACAGAAGGCAATGTGTCACGCATCGGTTGCGGGCCGTGCCTGAATCCGAAAGGGGAGGTTTCCGCTATCTCTGTGATGCGTAAAGATGGCGGTAGGGCATATAGATCAACGTTGTTCAACAGCGGTGAATGGCTGACACGTCACACAGTCGACGGCGGCCGACCGTGGTCCCGTCCATCGCGCTGGCGGGGGAACGGAGAAGCCCGTGGCGGGGGCGGGCCGGTCGATGCCCACCCCCGCCACGGCGTCACCCCCGCAGCAGCGGCAGCACCCGGCGGCCGAGCAGGTCGACACCGCCCGCCGGGGTCAGACCGTGCGGGGTGCCGAACTCCACCCGGGTGGCCCCGGCATCGAACACCGCCGCGGCCTGCGCCGCGACGTGTTCCGGGGTGCCGGAGAAGGCGAACAGGTCGAGCAGGTCCCCGCCGATCAGCGCGCCGGCGAGGTCGTGTTCCTGGCGGGCGACGTGCTGCTGGATCCGCGACAGCAGCTCCGGATCGATGTCGACGTTCGGGTCGAGGGCGGCGACCACGGCGAGGTACATGGCCACCTCCGTACGGGCCACCCGACGGGCCAGCGCGCCGTCCTCGTCCACCACGGTCACGGCGCCGAGCACCACGCCGACCTGGTCACCGGCCCGACCGGCGGGCGCGGCGTCGTCCAGCCAGGCCCGCATCGTCTTGGCCATCGCCGGGTTGGCCGAACCGCCAACCTTGATCTCCGAGGCGAACGCGGCGGCCGTCCGGGCGGTCTGCTGGCCCCACGTCCCCACCAGGACGGGCACGTCGGCGCGGACCGGGGCGTAGCGCAGGGCGGTACCGGGCGCCACGGTGAACTCCCGGCCCTGGAAGCCCCCGTCGCCGCGGGACAACAGCAGCCGGACCACGTCGACGGTTTCGGTGATCCGCCGCAGCGGCCGGGCCTGCGGCACCGCGATCTGATCCAGCCAGGTGCCCCGGGCCAGCCCGAGGTAGGCCCGCCCGTTCGACGCCAGGTCCAGCGCCGCGACCTGCCCGGCGATCTCCACCGGGTGCATGGTGAACGGGTTGAGGCAGGCCGACCCGAGCCGGATCCGTCGGGTGTGCCGCGCGGCCACCAGCAGCGGGAAGAACGGCGGCTGGTACATCAGGTCACCGAAGACCGACAGCACGTCGAAGCCGTGCCCTTCGGCGAGCTCGGCCAGCGCGGCGTACTCGTCGGCGCTCTTGTCGGACTGGAGTCCGATGCCGACCAGCCGGCGTCCTTCGTCGGTGCTCACGTGAGTTCTCCAGTCGGGATCTGTCGCCGGGCGGTCCGCTCGATCCGCAGGATGACCCGCTCGTCCGGATCCGGGCAGGCCACGTGGCAGTCCCGGGCCAGCCAGTCCTCCGGCGGCAACGGACGTTGCTTGGCCGGCAGCAGCGGCAGGCACGCCGCGAGGGCGTAGAGGCAGAAGTGCCGGCCGGTGGGGATGGTGAGCCGGCTCGACTCGGTCAGGTCGATGTGGTCGCCCGGCTGGAGGCCGCAGACGGAGCGGCCCTCGATCCGTTCCACCACGACCCGCAGGTCGTACAGGTCGGTGACCGGTTCCTCGGCGCTCATCGGAGGGCCTCGGCGTGGTGGTGCACGATCCGCCAGCCCCGCTCGTCGCGGCGCAGCACGTCCGTCACCCGGAAACAGTCGTCCGGCTGCCCGGTCGCGTACCGGGCCCGCAGGACGTAGCGGACCAGGCCCGTGTCCTCCCACGCCTCGGCCCGGAACTGCTCGGGGGCGACCGAGGTCGGGGGCGCGGCCGGTCCCCGGGCCGCCGCCCGGCGGTCCCGCAGGTCGTCCAGGGCGGCCAGACCGTCCAGCAGGTCGGGTGCGTCGGACTCCCAGATCGTCAGTTCGGGGTGCAGCCGGGCGTCGAACGCCGCCCGGTCGCCCAACGACCGGTACATGTCGGTGATGGCGGCGGTGAGATCGTCAACGGTCATCGGGGCTCGCTTCCGGTCGGGGCGGACGGGGGTGTCGGGGGTGGATCAGGAGAGCTCGGCGAGGCGGGCGCGCAGCGGATCGAGCCCCATCGGCCCGAGCCGCAGGGCACGCTGGTGGAACCGCTTGCGGTCGAACCCGGCTCCCTCGCGCCGTTCGACCTCCCGGCGGGCCTGCTGCCAGAGCCGCGCCCCGGCCTTGAAGGCCAACGCCTGCGCCGGCCAGCCGAGGTACCGGTCGACCTCGAACCGCGCGGTCGCCGGGGCCAGCCCGGCGACGCGGACCAGGAAGTCCACGGCCAGCTCGGGGGTCCACCGGCGCGCGTCGGTGAAGCCGGTCCCGGCCGGGATGGGCACGTCCAGGTGCAGGCCGAGGTCGATGACCACCCGGGCGGCGCGCCACATCTGCCCGTCGAGCATCCCGAGCCGCTCGGCGGGACCGGCGTAGAGGCCGAGCTCGTCGGCGAGGCGTTCGGCGTAGTGCGCCCAGCCCTCGGCGTACCCGTGCACCTGGCACAGCGACCGCTGCCACGGGTGCAGGTCGACGGTGGTGAGGGTGATCGCGTGCTGGAGGTGGTGCCCGGGCAGCCCCTCGTGGCAGAGCGTCCCGACGTGCCGCCACACCGGCACCGTCGACTCGCCGGGGGGCGTCGACCACCAGATCCCGCCCGGGCGCGTCAACCCGGCGTCGGGCGGGGTGTAGTACATGACCCCGGAGGCGGCGGGGCTGATCCGGCACACCACCCGGCGGGCGGCGGCCGGGATGTCGAAGTGCGGGCCGTCCAGGGCGTCGGTGAGCCGCTCGGTGCGCTCCCGCAGCCACTCCTCCAGGTCGGGCCCGACCGGCACCCGGCCGGCGGGGTCGGCGTCCAGCCCGGCCCGTGCGCCCGCCACGTCCGGGTACCCGAGCTCGGCGGCGACCGCGCGCTGCTCGGCGGCGGTCCGGGCCAGCTCCTCCCAGCCGTACGCGTACAGCTCGTCCAGGTCGACGGTCGCGCCGAGGAAGCTGCGCGCGGTGACGGCGTACAGGTCGCGGCCGACGCCGTCGACGTCGGTGGCCCGTGGCGCCAGCTCGGTACGCAGGAACGCGGCGAAGTCCGCCGTCGCGGCGGCGGCCGAGCGGGCCCCGGCGGCCAGCTCCCCGGCCAGCGGCCCGTCCGGACACCCGGCCACCAGCCGGCCGTAGAAGTCGTCGGAGGTGACCCAGGCGGTGCACTGGTCGGCGACCGCCAGCACCTGCCGGCGGGCGACCAGGTGCCCCCGCCGGGCCGACCAGCGCAGCGTCTCGGCGTACTGGCCGAGGGCCGTGGGCACCCGGCGCAGGTGCGCGGCGACGACCGCCCAGTCCTGCGCGGTGTTGCGGGGCAGGTTGTCGAAGACCTGCCGGACCAGGTGCACCGGCGTCGCCAGCGGGGCGAGCAGCCGGGTGGTGAAGCCCGCGTCGTAGAGGTCGACCTCGCTGGCCAGCCGGTCGATCAGCGCGCCGGCGAGGGCCCGCTGGGCCGTGCCGTCGACACCGGCGCCGTCCGCCGCCGTGGCGGTGCTGCGGGCCAGCTCCGCGCGGGCGGCGAAGCCGTCGGGGGAGAGGTCCGCGAAGTGCGAGTCGGGCGTACGACCCGCCGCCTCGGCGGCCTCCGGATCCAGCCCGGCGAGCACGTCGAGGTACCGGTCGGCGACCTCGGTGATCGTCGTCATCGGGCGACGCCGAGGCGGCCGTGGTCGTCGCGGTAGGAGACGCCACCCTTGAGCACCGTGTGCAGGGTGCGCAGCGCGGACACCGAGCGGGTGGGATCGTCGCGCAGGACCAGCAGGTCCGCGTGCTTGCCCACCTCGACGCTGCCGAGCGTGTCGGCCTGGCCCAGCCACTGCGCGGGGCGGATGGTGGCGGACTTCAGGGCGTCGGCGACGGGCATCCCGGCGTCCACCATGAACTCCAGCTCACGCACGGTCGCGGTCGTCTCGTCGTAGCCGGCGTGTGGCGGCATGTCGCTGCCCAGCGCGATCGGCACCCCGTTGCGGATGGCGTGCTGGAGGCTCTCCCAGTGCCGGGGCCCGGCGGCCAGGGCGCGGTCCATCAGCCAGCCCGGCACGCCGGAGTCGCGGAAGAACTGCTCGCAGCGGCTGACCACGATGGTCGGGACGTACCAGACGTCGCGTTCGGCCATCAGCCGGGTCACCTCGTCGGTCAGCTCGTAGCCGTGCTCGACGCAGTCCAGCCCGAGTTCCACGGCGCGGCGCACAGACTCGGCCGGGCCGGCGTGCGCGGTGACCTTGCGCCCCCAGTCGTGCGCCACCCGGATCACCGCCGCCAGCTCGTCGTCGAGCAGTTGGGGGGTGTCGATCGACTCGAACTCGCCGGCGATCCCACCGGAGATGCACACCTTGATCAGGTCGGCGCCGGCCCGGATCTGCTGCCGGGTGAGCCGGCGGAACCCGTCCGCCCCGTCGGCCTCCAGCGCGTCGGCCTCCCAGCCGTGCCCCCCGGTGCAGCAGAGGGCGTGCCCGGCGGTGAAGATCCGCGGGCCGTCCACCGCGCCGCGTTCGATCCCCTTGCGCAGGGCGAAGTCGGCGTACCGGCTCTCGCCGACGAGCCGGGCGGTGGTGACGCCGGAGTGCAGGGTCCGGCGCGCCGAGTCGGCCATCAGCAGCACCAGCTCGGCGAGGTTCGACCGGTGCACCTCGTCGCCGAAGTGGCCGGGCAGGCCGAGCGACAGGTGCACGTGCATGTTGGTCAGGCCCGGCATGACGTGGTCGCCGTGCAGGTCGACCACCCGGGCGCCGCCCGCCTCGGTGAGGACGTCGTCGACCGGCCCGACCGCGCGGATCGTGCCGTCGGCGCCGATCCAGATGCCGCTGTCGCGTTGGACGTCGTCCCGGACGCCGTCGTAGAGCGCGAGGTTGACCAGGACCTGTTCGGTGGGGATGCGCATGCGGTGTCCTCTACGCGGCGGGCACGGTGGTCTGCGCCACCGTGGGGTCGTTGAGCCAGCAGGCGGCGGTGCGGCCGCCGAGGTCGAGCGTGGGCGGCTGCTCGCCGCACGGCCCGAAGGCGTGCGGGCAACGCGGCCGGAAGCGGCACCCGACCGGCGCGTGTGCCGGGTCGGGCACCTCCCCGGCGAGCGTCCTGGGCAGCTGCGGGGAGAGTGCGATCTGCGGCACCGCGTCGATCAACGCCCGGCTGTACGGGTGCCGGGGCGAGGACCACAACTGACGGGTGGGCGCGGTCTCGACGATCCGGCCCAGGTACATCACCGCCGTGACGTCGGCGATCTCGTGCACCAGGGAGAGGTCGTGCGAGATGAACAGCATGCCCATGTCCAGGTCCCGGACCAGCCCGACGAGCAGGTTGACCACCTGCGCCTGCGACGACGCGTCCAGCGCGGTGACCGGCTCGTCCGCGATGATCATCCGGGGTTCCGGCGCCAGCGCCCGGGCGATGGCGAGCCGCTGCCGCTGGCCGCCGGAGAACTGGTGCGGGTACCGCTCTGCGGCCCCGGCCGGCATGCCGACCCGGTCCAGCAGGTCGGCGACCCTCGCCCGGCGGGCGGCGCCGGTCACCGTGTCCGGCACCCCGTCGAGGAGCTGGGCGCCGATGGTGCGCCGGGGGTTCAGCGACGCGTACGGATTCTGGAAGACCATCTGGAGCCCGACCTCCGACACCGGCCGGCGCCGCCAGCCGAGCGGGGTGATCGGGCGGCCGGCGAACCGGATCGTCCCGGCGCTCGGCGCGGCCAGCCCGACCGCCACCCGGGCCAGCGACGACTTGCCGCAGCCGGACTCGCCGACCAGGCCGACGATCTGGCCGGGCGCCACCTCCAGGCTCACCCCGGCCACGGCCCGGACCGGCCCCCGGCCGCGCGGCTTGTACTCCACCTCGACGTCGCTGATCTCGAGCAGGTTGCCCGACCCGACCGGCTCGTTCATGCCGCCACCTCCAGGTGCGGACGGACCACGCAGGCCACCGACCGGTCGGTGCCGGCGGGGGACAGCGGGGGAGGCGCGGTGCCGCAGGAGGGCTCGGCGTACCCGCACCGGGGTTGGAACGGACATCCGGGCGGCGCCTGCCCCGGCGTCGGCGGCCCGCCCGGGATGGGACGCAGCGTGCCGACGGCCTGGGTGCCGTGCGGGCGGGCGCCGAGCAGCGCGGCCGTGTACGGGTGGCGCGGCGCGGTGAGCAGCGCTCCGGTGGGGCCGGTCTCCACCACGCGCCCGGCGTAGAAGACGTACCCGCGGGTGGTGAGCGCGCTGAGCACCCCGAGGTCGTGGGTGATGAAGGCGACGGCCAGCCCGGTCTCGGCGCGCAACTGGTCCAGCAGCGCGAGGATGCCGGCCTGCACCGTCACGTCGAGCGCGGTGGTCGGCTCGTCGGCGATCAGCAGCCGGGGGCGGGCGGCGAGGGCGATCGCGATGGCCGCCCGCTGCCGCATGCCGCCGGAGAACTGGTGCGGGTACGCCCGCACCGCCCGCTGCGGGTCGGGGATGCGGACCTGGTCGAGCAGTTCCACCGCCCGCCGGTCCGCCGCCCGCCGGTCCAGGCCCAGGTGGACCTGCATGTGTTCGGTCAGTTGCCGGCCCACCGTGAGCATCGGGTGCAGCGCCGCGGTGGGGTCCTGGAAGACCATCGCGATGCCGGCGCCGCGCACCTTCTGCCAGCGCCTGGTGTCCAGGCTGAGCAGTTCGGTCCCGTCGAACCGGGCCGACCCGGTGACCTTGGCACCGGCGGGCAGCAGCCCGAGCAGGGTCTGCGCGGTGAGGCTCTTGCCGCACCCGCTCTCCCCCGCGATGCCGACCATCTCCCCCTCACCGACGGTGAACGACACGTCGTGCAGGATCGGCAGCGGCCCCGTGGGGCCGGGCAGGGTGACGGCCAGGGAGTCGACTTCGAGCAGCGGTCGCATTCTCAACGTCCCTTCGCGTAGCGGGGGTCGATCCGGTCGCGCAGCGCGTCGCCGAGCACGTTGAAGGCCATCACCACGGTGAGGATGGCCAGGCCGGGGAACACGCTGACCCACCACATGGAGAGGTCCTGCGAGCCGAGCGCCACCATCGAGCCCCACTCGGCCGCCGGCGGGCGGGGGCCGAGGCCGAGGAAGGACAGCGCGGACAGCAGCAGCACGGCGTTGCCGAGCTCCAGGGTGGCCAGCACGATCGCCGGCCCCACGCTGTTGGGCAGGACGTCGCGGCGCAGCGCGCGGACCGGCCCGATGCCGAGCAGCCGGGCGGCGCTGAGGTAGTCCTCGCCGCGCATGGTCAGCACGGCGCTGCGGATGACCCGGGCGTAGACGGGCCAGGAGACGATGACCAGCGCGAGGACGGCGTTGCGGGTGCTGGGCCCGAACGCGGCGGTCACCGCCATCGCCAGGATGATCTGCGGGAACGCGAAGACCAGGTCCGTCAGGCGCATCAGCGCCTCGTCGACGAACCGTCCCACGTAGCCGGCGACCAGGCCGAGCAGGCCGCCGATCAGCAGGGCGAGCGAGACGATGGCGAGCGCGAGCGGGATCGACAGGCGGGAGCCGTGGATCACCCGGCTGAACACGTCCCGGCCGAGGGAGTCGGTGCCGAACCAGTGCGTGCCCGACGGCGGGGCATACGCGTCCGGGCTCTGTGCCAACGGGTCGTACGGCGCGACGACCGGGGCGAACAGCGCCATCAACAGCCACCCGCCGAGGATGACCAGGGCCGCCACGGCGATCGGCTGCCGCCAGACAGGCCGCCCGGTGGAGCGACCGCGCAGCCGGCCCAGGAACCGGCGCCGAGCCAGCGCGTCGGTCGCCTTCGGGTCGGGCGCTACGGGGTCGGGTGCGAGTGTGGTCATGACAGCCGGATCCTCGGGTCGATGAGCCCGTACAGCAGGTCGACGGCGAGGTTGACCAGCGTGTAGACCAGCGCCACGAACAGGCTGACGCCGAGGATCGCGGGCAGGTCCAGCGCCGTCGCGCTGCGGTACGCGTACTGGCCGAGGCCCGGCCAGCCGAAGATGTTCTCCACCAGCACCGTGCCGGAGAGCAGCGAGGCGAAGGCCAGACCGGAGACGGTGATCACCGGGACCAGCCCGGCCCGCAACAGGTGCCGGCGGAACACCACCCGGGCGGGCAGGCCCTTGGCGTACGCGGCCCGGATGTAGTCCTGCTGGAGCACCTCCAGCATGGACGAGCGGACGAACCGGACCAGCATCGCCACGGTCAGGCTGGTCAGCACGAGCACCGGCAGGACCAGGTGCTGGGCGGCGTCCCAGGCGACGTCCCACTGACCGGCGAGGGCGGCGTCGACGGTGTACATCCCGGTCACCGTCGGCGGCGGGCTGAAGTCGGTGGAGAGCCGGCCGCCGCTGGGCGCCAGGCCGAGCTGGTAGAAGAACACGTAGAGCACGACGAGCGACAGCCAGAACGGCGGGGTGGACAGGCCGAGCAGCGCGCCGACGCGGATCAGCTGGTCGGTGATCCGGCCGTTGCGGACGGCGGCGAGCATGCCGATCCCGGTGCCGATCAGCAGCGCCAGCACCATGGTGGGGATGGCCAGTTCCATGGTCGCCGGCACGTACTGCAACAGGTCGTCGGTCACGGTGCGGCCGGTCTGCTGGGAGATGCCGAGGTCGCCCGTCAGCAGGTTGCCCAGGTACTGGAGGTACTGCACGTACAGCGGCTGGTCCAGGCCCCACTTCTCGCGGAACGCCGCGACCGTCGCGGGGTCGTTGAGCGCCTGGTCGGAGAGGTTGGCCGTGACCGGGTCGCCGGGTACCACGGTGACCAGGCCGAACGTCACGATCGTGACGCCCAGCAGCAGTCCTGCCGTGATCGCCACCCGCTTGGCCAGGAACACCAGCAGCGACCGGTGCGGCCGGGGCCGGGACGCGGTCGTGGTGACCGCGCCCGGCTCGGCGTCGTCGACTGTCGTCGTCATGAGATGGTTACTCCCGGCCGACGGCGGCCAGGTCGACCTGCCAACCGGCGGCGGTGTAGTCCGTGCCGGTCAGGTCGCCGCTCGCCACCACGGTGGAGGAGTTGCTGGCCAGGACGACGTACGGCGAGGCGGCGTTCATCGCCCGCTGCCACTCCTGCATGGCGGTGGCCCGGGCGGCCAGGTCGAGGGTCTCAGTGACCTTCTTGCCGGCGGCCACGACGGCCGGGTCGGCCCGCTCCACCGTCCAGCCCGAGCGCAGCGCGGTGGCCTGGCCGGGGGACATGTTGTTGATCAGCGAGTCGGCGACCGGGTAGTTGAGGCTCTGCGGGGTGAACCCGAGCGCCATCTTGCCCGTACGCATCTCGTCGAGGAACGTGGTCAGCGGCTGCGGGGTCAGCTCCAGCTTGATGCCGGCCTCGGCGGCGTCGCCCTGCACTTTGGTCGCCACCGTGCCCAGGTCGACGCCCTTGTACGTGATGGCCGGGTAGTTGAACTTGACGGTGGGGTTGGTCAGCCCCGCCTCGGCGAGCAACGCCTTGGCCTTCGCCACGTCACGCTTCGACTCCTCGCCGGCGGGCAGCGCACCCGGGTAGGCCGGGGCCACCAGCCCGGCGCCGGGGGCGGCGCCCTTGCCGTACAGCCCGGCGATTCCCTGGTAGTCGATGGAGGCCCGCAGCGCCTGGTTGAACTTCGCGTTCGAGGTGACCCCGGAGACGGCCGGGTCGGCGTTGAGGAAGAGGAAGTAGACGGTGTCCTGCATGGCGGAGGTCTTGAGCGTGTCCGGCAGCCCCTCCAGCAGCTTGCCGGAGATGTCCAGCGCGATCTCGGAGCCGCCGGCCCGCTGCATGGTCAGCTTCTGGGTCTGCACGTCCATGTTGCGCAGCACGACCCGGCCGAACTCTGGCTTGGCGCCCCAGTAGTTGGGGTTGGCCTCCAGCACCACCTGCGCCGACGGGTCGTACGACTTCAGCACGTACGGGCCGCTGCCGATGGAGTTCTTGTCGAGGTACTGCTGGGCGGTGTCGGTCTTCGCGGCGTCCGCGGCGTCCGTCGCGCCGTTCTCCTTGGCGACCTTGGAGTTGACCACGCCGGTCGAGGGCATCGCGAGGACCACGGGGATGTTCGGGTCGGCGGTCGCCGAGGTGACCACCACGGTCCGCTCGTCGGTCTTGGCGACCGTGAGGCCGCTGACCATGACTGCCGGGCTGGCCTTGACGTTCTTGAGCCGGTTGAGGGAGAAGACCACGTCGTCGGCGGTCAGCGGGCTGCCGTCGGAGAACTTCACCCCCTCGCGGAGCTTGAAGGTGAAGGTCTTCGCGTCGGCGGAGGCCTCGTACGACTCGGCCAGCGCCGGGACGGGCTTGCTGACGTCCGAGCCCTTGAAGGTCAGCAGGGTGTCGTAGAGGGAGTGCACGGCGGTGAGGCCGGTCGCCTCGTAGATCCGGCCGGGGTCGAGCGTCTTGAGGACGAACGAGGTGTTGACGGTGAGGGTCTTGGCCGAACCACCGTTACCGTTTCCTCCGCTGCCACCCGCGCTGCACGCGGTGCTGGAGGCTGTGACCAGCGCCGCCAGAGCGATTGCTCCGACGCGGAGCCGGCGAGGGGACACCGACATGCTGTTCCTACCTTCGAATGGGCCGGCCCGCGCGGGACGGGCTCTGGGGTTGTCGCGCCGACGTCGCCGGTGACGCCGAGGTCGGGGGCCGGTGCCAACCGATGGCGGCTCGCGGGGCTTCGCCCGTAGACCGTCATGAGGTTGGATGTATCCGGACGGCACTCCTGTCCGGTTCGTGCCCCGACGTCGCTTGTCTAGTTACGCCAAACACGTTCGCCTTGTGTTTGACCATGCTAGACAGGGGCGTATAGTTGCGTCAAACATTTCTAGCCAGACTGTTTTGGAACGAGGAAGAACGCATGCTCGGTGACCAGCTCCGCGACCTGCGCCAGCAGCACTCCCTCACGCTGCGCCAGCTCGCGGCCGCGGCCGACGTCTCGCCCGCCCTGCTCAGCCAGATCGAGAACGGCGCCACAGACCCCAGCCTGGCCACCCTGCGTAAGCTCGCCAAGGTCTTCGACACCTCCATCGCGGCGCTGTTCTCCGAGCCGGACGCGCCGCTGGTGCACATCAGCCGGCCCGGCTCGCGGACCCGGCTCGCCGCTCCCCCCGGGCAGATCGCCTACGACCGGCTCACCCCCGGGCGGGGCGACCTGGAGGTGCTCGAAGCCGAGCTGGCGCCCGGCGACTCCAGCTCCGGCGAGCCGTGGGCGCACCCCTCGACCGAGTGCGCGATCGCCGTCACCGGCGAGGTCGTCGCCGAGATCGGTGGCGAGAAGTACGTGCTGAGCACCGGCGAGGCGATCACCTTCGACTCCCGGCTGCCCCACCTCTACCGCAACGCCAGCGACCAGCGGGCCCGGCTCATCATCGCGGTCACCCCGCCCACCCCCTGACCCACCCGGCACGTCACCCGGCCCGCGTCGCGCACGCGGGCGGTACGACGCCGCCCGTCGAAAGGACCCCGCAGTGGACCGCGACAGCGTCGACTGGTTCGGCTACCTGCCGGCCGTCACCACCCCGTTCACCGCCACCGGCGAGCTGGACCTCGCCGCCTGGCGCGTCCAACTGGACTGGCTCGCCGCCGAGCGGCTGCACGGGATCATCGTCGGGGGCACCACGGGCGAATGGTTCAGCCTCACCGAACAGGAACGCGCCGCGCTGTTCCGGACGGCCGCCGAACGGGTCGGCGACCGCCTCACGGTGCTCGGCGGCTGCAACGCGTACACGCCGGCGGAGGCGATCCGGCACGCCGAGGCCGCCCGGGACGCCGGCCTGCACGGCATCCTGCTCACCCCGCCGCCGTACGTGGTGCCCACCCGGTCGGAGATCGTGGCCTTCTACCGGACCGTCTCCGAGGCGGTCGACCTGCCGCTCTGCGTCTACAACTGGCCCCGTGGCACCGGCGTCGACCTGGACGCCGACCTGCTGTCGGAGCTGAGCGGGCTGGACACCGTGGTGGCGGTCAAGAACTCCACCCCGGACTTCGGCGGATTCGTCCGTAGCCTCGTCGCCCTGCGCCACCGCGTGCGCTACTTCGGCATTCCCACCAACGAGGTCGGCATCGAGCTGATGACCACGATCGGTGGCGACGGGCTGATGGGAGCCGGCGCCGTGCTCGGCGCCGACCACCCCGACTTCTTCCGCGCCCTGCGCGCCGGGGACCTCGACCGGGCCCGGGTCCTCGGCGCCCGCGACCGGGTGATCATGGAGGACTGGTTCGGGCCGGACTACGGCGCCCGGTTCGGCAACGCGCAGGCGATCATGAAGTACGCGCTCACCCTGCGCGGCGTACCGGCCGGTCACGTCCGCGCGCCGCTGCTCCCGCTGACCCCCGCCGAACAGGACCGCGTCCGGGCCACCATGACCCAGCTCGACCTGCTCCCATGACTTCGTACGACACGGCGGTCATCGGCGGCGGTCTGCTCGGCTGCGCGACCGCCTGGCACCTGGCCCGCGCCGGCAACCGGGTCCTGCTCGTCGAGAAGGACCAGGTCAACCGGCACGCCTCCGGGCAGAACGCGGGCAGCCTGCACTTCCAGCTGGAGTTCCGGATGGTCGAGCACGGCGACGACGGGGCCCGCGCGGCGGCCCGCGCGCTCCCGCTGCACCTGGACGCCATGCGGGCCTGGGCCACCGTCGAGGACGAGCTCGGTGAGCGATGCGGGGTGTCCCGCACCGGCGGGCTGATGCTCGCCGAGACCCCGGCGGAGATCGCCGTGCTGGACCGGAAGGCCGCCCTGGAACGCGAGTACGGCCTCGACGTCGCCGTGCTCTCCGGCCCGGAGCTGCGCCGGTTCGCGCCGTACCTGGCGGACACCGTGCTCGCCGCCGGTCACGTGCCCGGCGAGGGCAAGGCCAACCCCCGGCTGGTCACCCCGGCGCTGGCCCGGGCCGCCGGCCGGTACGGCGCCGTGCTGCGTACCGGCTGCCGGGTCACCGGGCTGCACCGGCGCGGCCGGCACTGGGAACTGCGCACCGTGACCGGGCCCGGGGACACCGCCGGGGAGACCCACCTGACCGACACGGTGGTACTCGCCGGCGGGGTCTGGACCGCCGAACTGGCCTCGATGGCCGACGTCCGGCTGCCGGTCTTCCCGGTCGGGCTGACGATGAGCGCCACCGCCCGCAGCCGGCCGTTCCTGCCGCACCTGATCCAGCACGTCGGCCGGCGGCTGTCGATGAAGCAGACCGAGGACGGCAACGTGCTGATCGGCGGCGGATGGCCGGCCAAGCTGGTCAGCCGGGCTGGACAGGTCGACCTGGAGACCAACCCGGAGTTGCGGTACGAGTCGCTGGTCGGCAACGCCGACGCCGCCCGGGTGGTCCCGGCGGTGTTCGACCTGCCGGTGATCCGGACGTGGACAGGCATGACCACGCTCACCCCGGACCACCTGCCGTTGCTCGGCGCGATCCCGCGCCGGCCCGGACTGTTCGTCGCCACCGGCGGCTCAGCCTTCACCCTCGGCCTCACCTACGCCCGGCTCCTCGCCGGCATGGTCGTGACCGGCGAGACCGACCGGTCGATCGAGGACTACTCACCCTCCCGCTTCGGAGCGCTGAACTTTGTCTGAACACCGCCCGTCGAACCCTCCGGACACGCCGAGGCGCACCCCGATGGGCCGACCCGAGCCGGTCACCATCGAGGTGGACGGGCGGACCCTTCCCGCCCACCCGGGCGAGTCGCTGGCCACCGCGTTGCTCGCCGCCGGTGAACGGTCCGTCGGCACCACGCGCGGCGGTGCCCGCCGGGCGCCCTACTGCAACATGGGGATCTGCTTCGAGTGCGTCGTGACGGTGGACGACGTGCCCTGCCAACGTTCCTGCCTGATCCGGGTGCGGGCCGGCATGCGGGTCCGCACGGCGGTGCCCCGGTGAGCGCGCCCGACGTGGTGGTGGTCGGCGCCGGCCCAGCCGGGCTGGCCGCCGCCGCCACCCTCGGCCGGCACGGCGCCGCCGTCACCGTCGTCGACGAGCAGGAGCAGCCGGGCGGGCAGATCTACCGCCAACCGCCGGCCGGGTTCACCCCGCCGGCCGGATCGTCCTCCGCCGGTCGGGCGCTCCTGGCCGAGGCCACCGCCGCTCCCGGCGTCCGGTGGCTCGCCGACACCACGGTGTGGGGCGTCCTCGGCACCCGGGCCGGCCTCGACGGGTACGCCGGCGACCAGCCCCCGCCGGGCCGCTACCGGGTCGCCACGCACGGTCCGGCCGGGGTCCGCCTGCTCGAACCCCGGGCGGTGCTGCTCACCGCCGGCGCGTACGACCTGCCGGTGCCGTTTCCGGGCTGGACCCTGCCGGGAGTGCTCACGGCGGGCGGTGTGCAGACGTTCGTCAAGGCACAGGGCCTGCTGCCGGGCGGCCGGTTCGTCCTGGCCGGGGGCCACCCGCTGCTGCTGGTCGTGGCCGCCCAACTGGTTCGGGCCGGCGCCCGGGTGGTCGAGGTCGCGCTGATCCAGCGCCGCCGCGACCTCCTGCCCGGACCGGCCGGGCTGGCCGCCGTGGCGGGCGCGGGAGGCAAGATCGCCGAGGGTGTCGATGCGCTGCGCGTCCTACACCGGGCGGGCGTGCCCGTCCGGTTCGGCACGGTGGTCCGCCGCGCCGCCGGCGACCCGGACCTGACCACGGTGACCCTCGCCGAGGTCGGCCCCACGGGGCTGCCGGTTCCCGGGACCGACCGGGACGTCCCCTGCGACGTGCTGGCGCTGGGGTACGGCTTCGTCCCCTCCGTCGAGCTGGCCCGGCAGGCCGGTTGCGCGGTGACCTGGGATTCCCCCGCAGGCGGCTGGGTGGTCCGGCACGACGAGTGGCTGCGGACCTCGGTGCCTCAGATCGCGGTGGCCGGCGAGCTGACCGGCGTCGCGGGTGCCGAGCAGGCGGAGGTCGAGGGCCGGCTCGCCGCCCTCGGCGTGCTGCGCGACCTGGGGCTGCTCGACGAGCACCGGGCCGTCACGCTGGCCCGCCCGGTCCGCCGGGAGCTGCGCCGCCGGCGACGCTTCGTCACGCAGGTGCTCGACCGGTTCGCGCCGGACCGGGCGGCCCTGGGCAGCCTGGTCACCGACGACACCGTGCTCTGCCGGTGCGAGGAGGTGCGGGCCGGCGACGTGCGCCGCGCGCTGCGGGCCAATCCGCACCTCGGCACCGCGAACGCCGTGAAGCTGGTGACCCGCGCCGGGATGGGCCTGTGCCAGGGGCGGTCCTGCCAGCCGGGCCTCTGCCAGCTCATCTCCACCCTGACCGGCCGGGGGCCGGAACAGGTCGGCGCGTTCACCGCCCAGGCGCCGGTCAAGCCCGTCCCGCTGCGCGCCCTCGCGGTCGGCGACGAACCGCCCGCCGCGGACTGACCGAGGATCAGCCCAAGCCGAGGGACTGTAAAACGAAGGTGTAACTCCTGATCAAGGAGCAGCACCTGATGACGGATGTCGTGATCACCGAGGTCGGTACTGACCAGGTGGCGAAGCGTGGACCGGCGCGGCCGGTGGGAGACGGAGTCGACGATCAGCTCGTCGCCGAGGTGGTGGAACAGGCCCGTGCGGCGGGTCTGCAGCTCACTGGCGAGGGCGGGCTGCTGCAGCAGCTGACCAATCGGGTCCTGGAAGCCGCTCTCGACGGTGAGATCGGCCCGGTGCAGATCGAGGTGCCCCGCGACCGCGACGGCACGTTCGAACCACAGATCGTGCGGAAGCGTCTTGAACGCGGCGGCATGCAGGCAGCTTGACCTCAGGAGAGGGCAGCGCGTTGCGTCGATGGGCGCGGATGTCGAGACGGGCTGTGCTGAAGCTGGATCAGGGACCCTCCAGCCAGTGCCACATCCCTACGCGTACGGGAACGCCGGCAGACGCGTGGAGGACGGGGGCGCCGACCGGCGCAGGCAGTCCCGCCCCCGCCAGCAGGTCCTGGTCCAGCCGCAGCAACTCGACCTGGCACAGCGGCCAATCGGGGTGTTCCGCCTCGGCGGCGGCAACCCTGCCGGCGATGACCGTGAACAGGCGGTACCGGGCGGTGAGGAAATGGGCCAACTCGTCGCGCTCCGTCTCGCTCAGCGGCGGGCCCAGCCGCACCTCGACGTCACATCGCAGCCCGCGAGGGCCGGGCCAACGGCGCTCACAGCGATAGGCGACCTGGTTGCCGGTGACCCGTACCGCCATGTTCGCCCAGTAGTACGGCAACCCGTAGCTGGCTCGGGCAGCGAGGACCGCAGGCAGGCGGGCCGCATCCAGCGACAGGAACCAGATCCCCGGCCGGCCCCGCCGGTCCTGGACGTACGTCCGGACGTTGGTCTCGGGAAAGCTCGACAAGCCCGGTACGGCCGGTAGCGCTGGGGCCCGCACCCCTTGCATCAGGAACGGCGTCAACCCGACCCAGGCTGATCCGTCGAAGGTCTCCACCGCCAGCCCCGGCGGCAGCATCGGCTGCAGCACCGAGGGAGGGCAGCGCCAGTGGAGAAACGTTATCCAGCTCCACCGGTGATACATCACCGGTCGTGCCACCCTCGGCGACGGCGGAGCCTTCATCAGCCTTCCCTCCCACCGTTGGTCATAGTCGATGTGGCATCGCGGGGCGGACCCGCACCGTCTGGCCCGCCCGTCGCTGCAGCGACTCAACGATCCCCGATGCTCAGCCGGGGCTCCCTGCGCCGGCCCCTGCGCCTGTGGACCGGCCGACTGGGGCTGCTCCGGGACCGCGGACGCGTCATGAACGGCGGTGGCTCCCACGGACTGGGCTGCCTGCTTCACGGGCGCACGCAGATTGTCCCGCATCTGGTGGCGGACCTGGCTGGTTGCCCGCAACCCGGTCGAACGCCACGATCAGCGTCGCCGGGTCGTACACCCGCCGTGGCCACCTACGTTCAGGCCGCGCTGCCCCACACCGACTACACCGAGAGCGGCAAGCTCGACTGCGGACGAATGTACCTTTCCTGCCGACCCACTGTGGGTGCCCCCGGCAAAAGGCGTGACGTTTTCAGTGTTAGCGGACCGGGTTTTCCAGTTGTGATCGGATCTGACGGAAGTCGTCGGCTCGGCTCTGCGCTGCGGGGAATCCGTTGAAGGTCACCAGCGCGATGGTGTGATTGTCGGCCCAGCCGCAGGCTTCGACGTGTATGCCCTTGTCTTGGCCGGTGCCGCAGCGGGCTTCGCCGCCGAGCGGGCCAGGCGCGGTGGGGGCGACCGTGGTGAGGTGGGTCAGGTTGGCGAAGGTGGCGTCGAGTGCGGCCCCGGGGTCGCTGACAGTGCCGGACACTGCGCTGATGAGGACGGTGCTGCCTCCGGCTGGTCGGTGCCAGCCGCGCTCCGGCGAGTACTCGCCTTCCCAGGTGACGTAGGCGGTGCCGATGGCGCTGGCCGGTTCACCGTTGAGCAGCTTCTTGAGGTTTCCCATGTTCTGCTTGGCGGTCTCGAGCAGTGATCGGTCTACCGATTCGGGCCAGCGGTCCAGCAGCCGTTTCGGCTTGTCCAGTCGCACGGCAGTGGTGGTGGGGGACAGGGCCGGCTGCGCCTCCGGCTTGCGGGTTTCGCCGGGTCGTGTGCATCCGGTCGCGGTGAGCAGCCCGGTCAGGAGCACGACCACGACGCCAGTCAGCCGCCTGCGGGCGCCGTTCGCTCTTGTACTCGTCATACCGCGCATCCCGTCTCCGTCTCGGCCGGCAGCACCGTACACCAGATGATCGTCGCGTTGGCTTCGGTGCATGCAGAAGTAGGGGTGTTCGCGGTCTCTCAACCTGGTCGAATGAACTCATCATTGACACCGCCGGCAGGGTGCAGAACCAGATCGCCCGACGGGTACGCGCCGCGGGCCGCCGGCTCGACGACCTCGAACGTGCCGCCGTCGCGTCACCACCCGAACCGCTGCGGTTCCGCGCGACCGCGCTCGCCACCGCCACCGCCGACGGGACCCTCGTCAGCCTGCGTCACGTGCGGATACCCGGCCGGCTCAGCCTCGACCGTCTCGACGTCGCCGCCGCCGACCGGCTGTTGGTCACCGGCGCCAACGGTGCGGGCAAGTCCACGCTCCTCGCCGTCCTCGCCGGTCGGCTGGACCTGGCCGGTCACGTCCGGCGCCGCCCCGACCTGCGCATCGGCGTTCTGACCCAGGACACGGTGTTCGACCGGCCCGAGCGTACCGCCGAGGAGGTCTACGCCGACGTCCTGGGCCGTGTGCGCGCCGACGCCGTACCGCTGGACGACCTCCGTCTGCTCACCGCCCGCGACGCGCGCCGGCCGGTCGGCGATCTGTCGGTCGGCCAGCGACGCCGGCTCGCCCTGGCCCTGTTGGTGGCCGACCCACCCGACCTGCTGCTGCTCGACGAGCCCACCAACCACCTCTCGCCCCGACTCTGCGACGAGCTGGAGGACGCCCTCGGCGGCAGCCCCGGCGCCGTCGTGGTCGCCAGCCATGACCGGTGGTTGCGCTCCAGGTGGCACGGACGCGAGATCCATCTACGCGGCACCTGAACGTGTGCCCACCTTCCTGGCATGCCGCCGACCCACCGTCATCGGCGACGCGGCGTGATCAGCCCCGACTCGTACGCCCATACGACCAGCTGGGCACGGTCGCGGCAGTGCAGCTTCGTCATCGCCCGGTTGACGTGTGTCTTGGCGGTCAACGGACTGATCACCATGCGCTCGGCGATCTCGTCGTTGCTCAGCCCCCGGGCGACGAGCTCGACGATCTCCTGTTCGCGGGCGGTCAGCACGTCGCGTCCGGCCGCCGGGTCAGCCGGCGGTGGGCTGGCGACGAACTCGCTGATGAGGGTACGCGTGACCGCCGGGGCGAGCAGCGCGTCGCCGCGAGCCACGACGGCGACGGCCTGCAGCAGGTCGGCGGGGTCGGCGTCCTTCAGGAGGAACCCGCTGGCGCCCGCGCGGAGCGCGGCGAAGACGTACGAGTCGAGCCCGTAGTTGGTGAGGATGAGGACGCGGACGGCGGCGAGGTCGGGATCGGCGGCGATACGCCGGGTGGCTTCGATTCCGTCGAGTCCCGGCATCTGCACGTCCATCAGGATGACGTCCGGCCGCAGGCGTCGCGACAACTGGACGGCCGAAGCGCCGTCGGCGGCCTCGCCGACGACCTCCAGGTCGTCCTCGGCGTCGAGCAGTGCCCGGAATCCGGCCCGCATCAGCGCCTGGTCGTCGGCGAGCAGGACACGGATCATGCCGGCTCCTCCCTCCGGTCGGGAGCCGCCACGATCCGTGGCGGGCTGCACTGGTGGGACCTCGCGCAAGCGCTCGGTCATGCCGGACCGTCCAGCGGGAACGTGGCCCGTACCGCGAACCCGCCGCCGTCGCGGGCGGCGGTGTGCAGCGCGCCGCCCAGTCCGGCGACCCGTTCCCGCATGCCGCGCAGCCCCACCCCCGGTGTCACCGGCCGGACCGGCGACGCCCGGCCGTCGTCGTCCACCGAGACGGTCAGCTGTGTCGGGGTGTACTCGATGTGGATCTGGGCGGTGGCGGGGCCGGCGTGGCGGGCCACATTGGTCAGCGCCTCCTGGACCACGCGATACCCGGCCTGGTCGACCTCGACGGGCAGATCCCGCGGCTGACCGGTGACGGTCACCTGCACCGGTACGCCGGCCGCCCGGGTCCGTTCGGCGAGCTCGCCCACCCGGGCCAGTCCGACGCGGTCCCCGTCGGAGGGTGAGCGCAGCACGTCCAGCGTCGACCGAAGTTCCCGCATCGCGGCGCCGCTGGCCTCCTGGATCGCCAGCAGCGCGGCTGACGGTTCCTCGTTGTGCTTGCGGGCCAGGTGCACGGCGATCCCGGCCTGCACCTTGATCACGGAGATGCTGTGGGTCAGCGAGTCGTGCAGGTCCCGGGCGATGCGCAGGCGCTCCTCCCCGGCGCGGCGCAACGCCATCTCCTCGCGGGTGCGTTCGGCTTCGATCGCCCGCTGCTCGACCTGTTCCAGGTAGGCCCGGCGCTGCCGCGCGACGAGTCCGGCGACGTTGGCCGCGAAGAACCAGCCCAGCAGCAGGGCGGTCCGCTCGGCGATCTGCTGGCTGGGCCGGTCGGTGGGTGCGACCGAGACGTCGCGGGTCAGGAAGCCGCCGAGGAAGACGAGGCTGGCCAGGGCAGCGGCCGCCCGGTGGCCCCGCCAGGCGGCCAGGTAGACCGTGCCGAGGACGGGGAACGCGGCGGACACCCCGGCGTGCACCCGGACGTGGAGGGCCAGCATGGCGGCGGTCACCACGCTCAACGCCACCACCGGGTAGCGCCGGCACACCGCCAGGGCCGCCGCCATGACCAGGACCAGGGCGACGTCGATCGCCCGCACCGGTGCGGCGTCCGGCGCGAGCGCGGCGTTGCCGAGCAGGAGGCCGCCGAGGGTGAGGCCGCTGAGGGCGTACGGCAGATCGCGGCGCATGATCGAACTGTAGAGCGGCCGTCATCAGGGAGCATCCCCCACCCGCGGTAGATGAGGCGTACCGCGGACGCGGTATCGGCGGCCGGGCAAGTGCCTGCGGCGGCACGATGTCTTCCCGGCCCGCCGCGGCAAGCATCGAACCCATGACATACCGCTTCTTCACCCCCGCGAAGGCATCGGCGGCGACCGGTCTCACCGCGGAGGTCTACCGGCAGCTGCGGGACGAGTTCCTCGGTCCGGTGCCCACCTTCCAGGCGCTCTCGGCCGTGCCGGAGGTGCAGGCCGCGACGTGGGCGCTGATGCGCGAGGCCCTGCTCGCCGGGGACACGTCCCGGGTCGACCGCGAGCTCGTCGCGTCGGCGGTGTCCCGGGCCAACCGCTGCCGGTTCTGCGTCGACGCCCACGTGCTGCTGCTGCACGCCCTGGGTGAGCACGAGCTGGCCGAGGTCATCGCCCGGGGCGGGACGCCACCGGAACCGAGGCACGTCGAGCTCGTCGGCTGGGCCGAGGCCAGCCGGAGCCCTCGGGCCACCGGCTGGACCAGCCCGTACCGCCCGGAGTTCACCGGCACCCTGCTCGCCTTCCAGTTCATCAACCGGATCGTCTCGGCGCTGCTCGACCCGGACCTGCTGCCCGGCGGACTGCAGCGCTCCCCGCTGGTGCGCTCGGTCGGGGGCCGGCTCTACGCCAGGGCGGCCCGGGAGCCGAAGGAGCCCGGCCGCAGCCTGCCGCTACTCGACGCCGGCACGACGACGCCACCGGCCTGGGCCGGGGACAGCCCGGTCGGCGTCGCGTACGCGTCGCTGAAGAACGCCGCCACGCGAGGCGGAGACCTCCTGGGCGACGTGGCGCGCCAGACCGTCACGGCCACCGTGCGGTGGGAGGACGGACGACACCCGGCCCGGCCCGCGGACTGGGCCGTCGACCTGGTCCGGGACGTGCCCGGCACGGACCGCATCGGGACGCGGATCGCGCTGCTGGCGGCGTTCGCGCCCAGCGCGATCAGCCCGGGCGACGTCGCCCTCTGGCGGCTCTCCCATCCGGACGACGCCGACCTCGTGCGGCTGGTCGCGTACGGCGCGATCACGGCCACCGATCACGTCGCCCAGGCACTGTCCCCGGCTCACCGCTAGGAGCTCACCATGCGCAAGGCCTTCGTCATCGTCACCGCTCTGTCGCTCGCCGCGTTCGCCCTGCAGTTCATCTTCGCCGCCGTGGGCGCGTTCACGAAACCCGCGGGCGACGACGCATTCGCGCTGCACAGCGTCACCGGAACGGCGGTCATCCCCGTTCTCACCCTGCTCACCATCCTGTTCGCCGCGCTGGCGAAGGCGCCGGGCCGGACCGTCGGACTGGCGGTCCTGCCGCTCGGCCTCGTCGTCCTGCAGGCGCTCATCGCCGCGCTCGCGAACGGGTCGACCGACGCCGCGGGCGTCAGCACCCCGTTCGGCCTGACCATCGCCGGCCTGCACGCGCTCAACGGCATCATCGCCGTGCACGTCGTGGTCAGCGTCCACCAGGCGGCTCGAAAGCTGGCCAACCCGGCACCGGCCGGCGCCGCCCCGGTGGCCGTCCGGGAAGGGGAGCCCGCATGACCACCGGCTCGCTGCTCGCGGCCGACCTGGTGATCGCGGTCCTCGCGGCCGCCGGGTGGCTGGGCGGCGGCGCCGCGTCGGCCGCCCGGCGCCGGCCGCTCGCACTGGGACTGGCCGCCTTCGCGCTGCTCGCCACGCTCGCCCGGGCGATCACGATCACCGCGCTCGCCCGCGCCGGCTGGTGGTTCGCGGCGGAGAAGGTCCTCATCGCCGCCCCACTGTCCCTCGCGGGGGTGGCCGTCGCCGGGCCCCGGCTGCTGCGTGCCCCGGGCGACATCCGCTCCGTCGCGGTCCCGCTTCTCTTCGCCGGGTACGCCGGAAGCGCCGGCCTGCTCGTGACGGTCCTGCACGGCTATCCGGCATCGGCGGGAGTCGGACTGCTGGCGGTCGCCGGGGTCGTCGCGGCGACCGCGATCACGTGGCGCGTCCTCGGCGCACGCCCGTCGCCGACGGTGTCCCGGGCGGCCCTCGCGGTGGCGGTCGCGGCGCTGGTGACCGGAACCGGGCTGGCCGTCACTCCGGACGCCGCTCCCGGTACGCCACATGATCATGGATACCGGGATGCGCGGACCGCCGGCGAACCGACCAGACGGTTCACCCTGACGGCCGGGGCCGCCACGGTGAACGTGAGCGGCCGGGACGTCGAGGCGTGGGCGTTCAACGGGCAGGTTCCCGGGCCGGACCTGACCGCCACCGTCGGCGACGTCCTGGAAGTGACGCTGCGCAACCGGGACATCGCGCGGGGGGTCACGCTGCACTGGCACGGGTACGACGTGCCGAACAGTCAGGACGGGGTGCCCGGGGTGACGCAGGCGGCGGTGCTGCCCGGACAGGAGTTCGTCTACCGGTTCCGCGCCGACCAGGTCGGGACGTACTGGTACCACACGCACGCGGTATCCGACATCGGCGTGCGGAAGGGGCTCTACGGCGTCCTGGTGGTGCGCCCGGCGCCGGTGACCGGCGTCGACGTCACCGTGCCGGTGCACACCCTTTCCGGCCTTCCACTGCCCGCACCGAGAACGGAGCCGGTCGAGGCGGGGGTGCCCCTGCGGCTGCGGCTGATCAACACCGACAGCACGACACACCGATACGCCCTGGCCGGGACCCCGTTCCGGGTCGCCGCGATCGACGGATCCGACCTGCAGGGCCCGACGCCGCTCGTCGACACCGCCGTGCTGATCCCGGCCGGGGGACGCTACGACCTGGTGTTCACCGCACCCGCCACGCCGGTGGCGCTGTTCGTCGACGGACGCGAGGTCTACTCGACCGGACCGGTGTCGGCGGCGACCGGCCGGTGGCCGGTGCTGGATCCGCTCACCTACGGCGTCAGTTCTCCGGCGCCGTGGTCCCGGAACGACCGGGAGTTCACCCTCGTTCTCGACCGCGGCCTCGACCTGCACGGACTGCTACCGCGATACGCCCACACCGTCAACGGCGCGGCCGATCCGGACATCCCGTCTCAGGTTGTACGCCTCGGCGACATCGTCAAGTTCACGATCGTGAACCGGTCCCAGATCGTGCACCCGTGGCACCTGCACGGGCACCACGTCCTGGTGTTGAGCCGCAACGGAAGACCGGCGACCGGGAGCCCCTTGTGGCTCGACTCTTTCGACGTACGCCCCGGCGACGTCTGGGAGGTGGCGTTCCGGGCCGACAACCCCGGAATGTGGGCCAACCACTGCCACAACCTGGCACACGCCGACGCCGGGATGACGCTGCACCTGATGTACTCGTGATCCGGTCGCCGCGATCGTGCCGTCCCAGGCGGCACGATCACGGCGCAGACCAGGGCCGACCCGACCGGTCCGGCAGCTGGTCGATACC